>JAZSJF010000236.1:0-12391 GCA_045534195.1 Clostridia bacterium
AAAAAAGTATTTCCTGCCTGCGGAACTGTTATTCATGCTACGCACGCATAACATTCCGCAAACAGGAAACTGTAGTTAATACGAGACCAATCCCGCAGTTTGACTGCACAGCAATCAACTTATTATTTGCTTGTTACGGAGATTGCTTTTACACAAAATTTTCGGGGCTGCCTATACTCCCCTTCTCGCCTAGGTACAGAAAAACTCACCCCATTTCTGAGGTGAGTTAAATCTTTTAATAATGTTTTACTCCGCATTCGCATACAGGATTCATCTTAAACAGCTTCCAGAAGAAACGAACTATCTTCCAGATGAAGCCCATGAAACCAGACTTGTGGCACATATGCTTGCAGTTTTCTACTTTACTCTTTCCGCAGTTTGTGCAAATATTGTTCTCGTAGTTATGACCCTTTGCAGCAACTGACTTAGTTTCAGTATGAGTACAGTTTGAGCAGGTCGCTGTCTCGGTACCCTTATCAGTGCAAGTGGGCTGTTTGGTTACCACATAAGCACCCATCTTGTGATCAATTGCCGCTGTCTCTGCGTCAGTGTATGTGTCACCGCAAGAGGTACAAGTGTGTGTTGTATAACCCTTAACTGTGCAAGTCGGAGCAGTCACTTTTGATGTGTAACTGTGACCGTTGAACGCACACTCAATTTCACCATATGTAGGCACATTAGCTGCATCTTCAGGCATAATAAGAGCATAATAACTGAAGTGATCTAGTTTGAGAACAATATAATTACCATCAACATAATAACCAGTCTTATCAACTGAACTGTTTTTAAGATAAGGTATATTATCCTCTGAACCGTCTTCATTTACCCTCTTAACAATGAGCTTGCCTGACTTCGCATTTGAAAGAACATCGCCCTCTTCATACAGTTTAACATAGACATAACCATCTGGTTGGATGGATATTCCTGCATTATCGTAGAGTGTAAGATCAACTACTTTCGTTTTGTTCCACCAACTATTTGTTTCATACTGAGCCTTGTAATTGATAACTTTAGAATCGGCTTTACCGCAAATGGTACAAGTCATTGTTGCTACAGATTCACTGTTCACAAGCTGAACATTGGCTGTGTAGTTGTGTGCATCATATGTTTCTGTCTTAGTATACGAATCTTTACAATCACATGTGTATGTGTATGTTATGCCTGTTGTACATTCGCCATTCATAGCTGTCTGCTTGTAATTATGCTCGTGTGCTTCAAATACGGCTGTAAACTCAAGGTCGTAATCAGGCATTCTGTATGGTACTTTAAGATTCCAACCCTTGAACATTTTTCCGTCAGGAACATCAAATTCAGGAGCGAAAATGATTTCACCAATATGGTATGGTTCTTCTTTTGTTACACCGTCAATTATCCATTTTACGGTTCTTGTTTCAGATGTATACTCGGTGTTGAATACAGTGTAATCACTTGTAATTGTTGTTCCGTCTGTTACAACCCAATCAGCAACATCAGTTTCAGGTACTACAACCTTATCACCTATCCTTACCTCTCTGGTTGCATAAACTTCATCACCGATTCTGAATTCAACAATAGCTCTGCCGCTTGAAATTTCTTTTCCGTCAGGCACCTTAAATTCAATTACAGTTTTTCCGCCGTTTTCTATACCTGCATCTTCTGTATTAGTTACAAATGTACCGCCCTCAAGAGTTTTCTCATTAGCAGTAACATCAAACTTAACAGTTGCTCCGTAACCAATCTGAACATTCTTTTCATTGAATACAGCCTTGGGAATAAGATTGTTTATTCTGACAGTTGTTGTTCCATCAGCATTTCTCGTTATGATTATATCGCTGTCAGATACACCGTATTCAGCTTTTACTAACTCACGAAGTGCATTTTCATTCTCTGTGGTAAGCGTGAAGTATTCACTGATAGTATCATAGAAATTAACCTTTGTGAATGAAATTGTGTTTACAATCTGACGTGAAACGATGCTTTCGAACATTTTCTCTATCTCATCTGCATCTTCAGCTGATAGGAAATAGTTCTTCATTGTTGCGGCTGTTCCTTTATTATCCATGCTTTTTGCATTCGGATAGTTAGATGATACATAGTGAAGGAACTTATTAATCTTATCACTTTCATCAGAAGGATCTGCACCTGCAGCTACACCGATACTATAAATTGTTGTACCGTAAATATTCTTGATCTGATTTGCATATTCTATAGCATCGTTTGCAACAGTGTAGTTAAAGGCACTCATATTTCTACCTGGGTCCCCGGGTTCACCATCGGTGATGAAGAGTACAAGCTTTTCTCTTCCATCCTGATTATTAGCAAGAATTTGTCTTGCCATCTGAAGACCATAGTCAGAAGATGTACCGCTAATACCTGTAAGGCCGTCGATACCATTCTTAAGAGAATTAAGATTACTATTTACATTAACAAAAGCATTCGCATAATCAGCATCTTTGAGTTTATTGAAGGTTTTTATTGAACCATCAACACCTATGAGGCCTGTACCTTTATAATTATCTTTTGTTCCCGAAAAACTTACCAAAGCAATTCTATGGTCAACTTCGTTTTCTTCGGCACTTTCATACACCGTATCAACAAAATTCTTTGCAACTCGTTTGAGAACGGCGAGTCTTGTTTCTTTACCAATTTTATAACTTGTCATTGAGCTTGACTGGTCAAGAACAAGAATAATATCAACAGGAGTTGCACCCATAGGCACTTTCGCATTGAGAGTTTCAGCAAAGGCTGAGAGAGTAATTGTTGCAACACCATCTTTGTATACAACATCCTTTTCAGATATTAGATCTGACTGATTATCATTTGACTTCAGTTCATAAACTGCTTCAATATATATGTCTTCATTGGAAAGGGTATACTTTTCCCAATAACCTATAAAGCCTTCTTCTTCGGGAACATCGGGATTTACAATTGCGGTTGCTCCCTTAGCAAATCTGACAGTATCAACCAAATCGTACTTTTTAACACTATACTCAAAATCACCATTTTCGTTTGACTTGATAAAGTATGCCGTATACGATACTAACTTTTCTGTTTCACGGGTTTCAATATGCGATGAGTCACGCTTACAGATACGTTTTTCTTCACCCTTGGCATCAATAGTTGCATCTTTCGATACTTTCCATTCTCCCCAATCGTGACCAAGCTTGTCAATTGATTTACCTTTTTCAAGAAGTGCATCACAGTCTGAGCAGTACTTATCACCTGTGTAACCGTCTTCTGTACAGGTTTCAGTTTTTGCATCTTTGATGTAAGTTTCACCAATATGGTTATTAGGATTAAGTTCGACTGATTCTGTTTTCTTGTGACTGTTATCATTCTGACAGGTATATGTCTTTGTACCATGAAGTTTACAGGTTGATTCGGGATTAATCACTCCATTATCCCAGTCGTGTGCATCTGGATCAATATCAATTTCTCGGCTATAAGTCTTACTGCAAGTTATACCGTTATCGTGGCGGATACACTTACACTGTTCTTCACCTTTTTCAGCACAAGTCGGTTCTTTTACAGTTATCCAATTATTATCGGGAGAATGACCCAACATTGACTTGTTATAATCATTGTACACATGATCACTGTCATTATTACACACATAATGATCGTATCCCTGTGTTTCACAGGTAGGAACAACGGTTTCTTTGAGTTCCCAATCATGACATATTGGAGCAATAACTTCATCATCAGTTCTGTACTCACAGCCCTCGTTTTCACATTCTTTGTGCTTATATCCTTCTTCGGTACAAGTTGGTTTTAGACTGACAATATATTCGTCCAACGAATGATCACTGGCTTCACCTATTATAACTGTATGTGTACAACGCAGAGAAGTATTGTCATCAATATGTGTACACTGATATGTATCTACTCTTCCATCACCGCAAACATTAGCAATACTTGAAATCAATTCCATCTTCTCGTCACTGTTTTCGTATCCTTCATCAAGGGGAGATAATGCATGACCTGTTGCATCGCCGGTACCGTAAGTTTCTTCTCTTTTGCAGTAATTACAAATTATAGTTTCAGTACCACCTTCAGTACAGGTAGCATATACAATGATAGGATCACACCAATCATGCGGTTTATAGTTAATGATATCAGTCCAACCGTGTTCTTTGTCTGTTCCGTAACAATTAAGACAAGACCAGATGTCGTAACCAAGTTCAATACAGGTTGAATCCTTATGTTCTACGATTTCATATACGGGCTCGATTTCCTTAAGTTCTCTTTCTTCTATGAGGTAGTGATGATTTTCATGCTTTTCACATTCAGAAGTGTAATCGCACCACTCATTCTGACAGTAAAGACACTCTCTGCCCGTTACACCGCAAGATGCTTCAAGTTCAGTTATCCATACTTCACTGCCCTCGGTATTTTTACCGTTGTGTCCTGTTGCTACAATGACCCATGAATTTTCCTCAATTTCACTTGTTGCATTGTTATCAGCAAAATACTTATTACACATTTCACACTGATAATATGCACTGTTACCGTCTTTTTCACAACTAACCGCTATGGCATCGATCTTTTTAAGATTATGGCCTGTTGCATTAATGGAACGTGTAAATGTTTTATCACAGGTTACACCTTCATCGTGACGGACACATTTGCACTTTTCTTCGCCCGCATCTGTACAAGTAGGAACTTTTGTGACAACCCACTGTTCATCTGCCTTATGACCCAACGCATCAACATAATCCGCATTGTATGTCTCGCCATGAAGTGAACAAGTGTATGTTGTATAACCTTTGTTTGTACAAGTTGCCGGAGTAATTTTTCTAGCTGTATATTCGCAATTTTCAATAAAGGTTTTGTAGCAGCCACAATTACAACCGCAACCTCTTACACAATCCTGACGATAAACTCTTGGAGTAACTCCAGCTTCACTGATGAGATATTTTTCTCCCCACAGATCACCGAGAGCCGGTACAATATTCTCCTTTACAACAACTCCGCAACGCTGGCATGTATATTTTGTGTAACCTTGCTCGTGACATGTCGGAGCTACAACAGTTCCTGTTCCGAGAAGATGGCCTAAAGCAGCCTGCTTGACTCTGTAAAGAGTTCTACTCTGTGCTTCTCTGTCGCCTCCTGTAGTGTATTTAGTTGAGCCCCAATTTGACCAACTACCCCACTTCCAGAAGTAATGCGTGTATACTTTAGATCTATCCTGATAATACCACCTGGTACTATATATCGGTTTACTTTTATCCTCTACATCCTTTTCTGTCTTATACCAATATGTTTTGAAGTTACCTGTGCTTGTGTCATTATAATTGTTAGGATTCTTATAAAACACCTTCCAACCTTTTTCTCCGGAAGCACTACCTATAGTATCACTTCTTACAGTTAGACGATATGTTAAATCGAGATTTTCTTCTATGGTATATGTGTTTGTTTTTTTATCATTACCCGAAGTTCCGCTACTATTAGTATATCTAAAGTAATAATAATGTCTGGTTGTTCCATAGCTTGATATATATTGTTCAGACCAACTTTTTCGAGTATCGCTTGAACCCGGATCGGAATAAACCGGCCCTTGAACAGCACCATAATCTGTATAACCTGTATGTTCTGACTTATATCTTGTCCAACCATCTAAACTTGATGTCGATGATGTATTTGACGTTGTAGTGTATTGTTTATCACGGTAGCGGTATTCAACTTTAGATTGATACATACTGCTCGGTATCTTATTATCTTTAAAGTATTGTTCATTATAGTCTGTTGTATAGGCAGACCATTCACTCTGATTCACATAAGAATCACCGCAACGCGAACACTTGTATGTTGTTGTGCCATTAGTAATGCATGTTGGTATGCTTACTACAGTTTGGTAATTGTGACCATATGCAACCACAGTACGATTTTCTACT
Source organism: Clostridia bacterium (assembly GCA_045534195.1). GTDB lineage: Bacteria > Bacillota > Clostridia > UMGS1810 > UMGS1810 > SIG435. Next base: position 5,874 of record JAZSJF010000236.1, read on the forward strand.
ATTTTACAACGTTGACAAGTTCTTTTTTCTTGACCGTCTTTTGTACAAGTTGCTACAGTTACAACACTCCAAGAACTCCAACTATGACCAAGGGCCTTTGAAACCACAGCCCCGCATGCAGTACAATATGACGAATTAAGACAATCTGCAGGCACTACATTTTTATGAGTTCCGCCTATTGCCATATTTCTTTGCTCCGCATAGCCGCAACGTGAGCATACGCGTTCTTCAACACCAACAGTTGTACAGGTAGGCTGCACCTTAACATACCAATTGCCCATAATATGATTTATCGGACCTGTCTTTACATGACATTTATAATTAAGGGTGCTGAGTTTTACCCAACCATACTGGAATCCATATTTTGAACCATAACCGGATGTATAACCCCAAGTTACACCATTTACGTTTTTTGTCTTATGCACATGTGCATATTCTCCTGAGAGGAAAGAAAATAGACGAGTAGACGATGTGGAAGCATCAGAATATACAACCGCATTACTACCTGCAGTATATACATCGAAATCTCTCACAACTTTATCAGTACATGTGCCGCCATACATTTTAACAAGATAAGTTCCTTCATTGGAAAAGCCTAAATGCCAATTAGTATCTGTATAACATATTTCATTTGTTGTATGAGCAGCTACAGTTACAGTACCACCATTAACATCAATAACAATTGCACTATGAGCAAACCCCGACCCACTAGGGTTCTTCTTATAGAACATAAGATCACCCGGTGCAATCTGAGAAACGGATGGGTTCTTTATGCTGATACCACCAATAGATACTACATAATTATAAAGTTGTGTAGCTCTTATCCATGCACCGTCACTCCCGGTTGAATAATGTGCCTTATAACCTGAATGATTCCAACCATCAGTTTGATCGACACCACCCATATAAATACATTGAGATACAAAATTTGCACAGTCGCCTGTTCCAGGTTCCCAATATCCTTGACCATATAAACAAGACCAAGTGTCATACACATGATCTTTCGCCCACTCTACTGCAGCTATAGCGTTATAACCAGGAACCCCTGCGGCTTTAGCTTCACTAGCGAACCAATCAGGCAAGTCAATATCAAGACCAACAACCCCCTGTAATGGTGCAGAAGTTAAAAGCATAAGAACAATCAAAAATGTACATAAGATTTTCTTTCCTGTTTTTAACATAATTTTTCCTCCAATCAAAGAAAAGATTCTTAACAGATTTATTTTACTCCTTTAAGTTGTTAAAATCAATTAGCATTATGCTGAATAATAATATTCTGTTTTTGTTGATTGTGCTATTAATCAACAGAAATATAATCACCTAAAAATCCAATTTCCTTTATATATAAAAATTGATCTTTGGGGATATTCTCGGGATTTTTCTCATAAACCCTCATAAATAAAAGAATTTCTGTGACGAAGCAAGACACGGCAAGGCATTTGAAGGCCTTCTTAACAGATATTTTGGTTGATAAATCACCTGATTTTCAGGCAAAAGAGTGGTAGTAATACCACTCTTTATTTTTTTGTCCTCATATAAGAAGTGGTCAAAAAGTGGTCACCATCCTTCTGAAACTCATTTAACAACCATAAAAGTGGTCATTAGAAAAGTGGTCATCCTGTAACAACATAATAACAAATCTGATTCAACTTAACAAGATATTTTTAACATCTTTTTTATATCTTTTAATCAGAATAATCCCAAAAAAACTTTTCAGATATTCTTTACTTGTCATTTTTATAGCACAAGTTCAGCTTTTAGGTGTGGTATACTGTAATCACAGCAAAGGGAAAGAACAACGAAACCATGACGAGGGTTGCACGGTTCGCCTGAATGCTAAATACAATAATAAAAAATAATTTGGGTTGCGACCTACCGCAAGAAAGGAGTTCACCATGATGAACCTTACAATTAATTCAAGAAACCACACAATCGAAATGCCCACAAAGAAGTACGCAACAGCCGCAAGTAAGTTCGGTACAGTTGAGTACAACGAAGTTCAGACAGCTCGCAAAGACTACCCCACATACAAAGTGGTAACAAGAAAAGCTCCCAAAAGAGCAGACACACTTAAAGGTTTGAATTACGAAGTTATGGAAACCTACATCTCAAAGCATGACAAAGACGGCGAAATCCAAAAGCAGTATAACTTCCTCAGAGGTAAGTCTGATGATTCTGTTTGTTCCGTTTCCTACGGTCAAATCAAAAAATGGTTCTTAGACACCTACAAGGATTTCGGAAAGTTCCCCGAAAACACAACAAAAGAAAATACTACATCAACAACTATCGCACAGTAAAGGAGAAAAAAATTATGATGACACTTACAATCAGCTTCAGAAATCACACAATCGAAATGCCCTCAAAGAAGTACGCAACAGCCGCAAGTAAGTTTGGTACAATTGAATACAACGAAGTTCAGGCGGCTCGCCGAGATTATCCAAACTATAAAGTGGTAACAAGAAAAGCTCCCAAGAAATTCGACAACTTGAAAGGCTTAACTTATGAAGTCATGGAAAATTACATCGAAAACCATGACAACGAAAATAAAGAAATCAAAAAACAGTATGATTTTCTCAGAGGAAAAGCCGAAGGTTCTGTTAGTTCTGTAACCTATGGCGAAATCAAAAAGTGGTTCTTAGCAACCTACCCCACATTCGGCAAATTCCCTCAGAATACAACATCAACAACTATTGCACAGTAAAGGAGAAAAGAAAATGAACACTATCAGAATTGACCACGCAACCAAAAGAATCATTATGGATTCAATGTTTTACAAAAACTCAGCAGACCCCCGAAATGAAGAATACACAGTCCTTCAGAATGTTCGCCGTGACTATCCTACATACACACCTGTACAACGCACAATAAAAAAGAACCCTGCAAAGAAAACTTACAGCGGTCTGACTTACGCCTACATGGAAGACTACATTCTTACTCATGAATCCCCTGAAACAGTTGAAGCAGTATTTACAGAGTTTAATGAAATGGTTCTTATTTCTCAGTGCCACTCTCAGGCTTTCCGTTACCCCACAATCAAGAAGTGGTTCCTCAACAAATACCCCGAAATCCTGAAGTTCGGTCTTCCCCAAAAGCCAACACTCATCAACATCAACTCAGCAGTTAATTCTTAATAGGAGAAATATTATGACAAAGATTATCAATAAAAACTCATCAAAAGAAGAAATGATAAACGCCCTCATCGACCTTTTCAATATTCGTGAGCCAATAGAAGCATACTTGGAATGGTTAGAAAAGCCCTGCGAAGACTTGCTTTTCATCTATAACTGCCAAGTGGATATAATTAACGGATATGACCCCTTAATTGACTGTGGAGACTTTTATCATGACTAACGCAACATTTTACTTTGAATGGCTTGGAGTTGACAAGAATCAGTTCCGCATTCTGTCACTCCTTGCCACAACAGGCGAAGTCAAAGGAAACCTTTCTGATATGTGCCGAAGCCTGAACCTGAGCGTTCAGACACGCAACCGTGAAAAGCTCAGAGAAGCCATTGAAGAGCTTTCTAAGTGCGGATATATAACAAGTAGCCTGAGTGGCAGAACATACACCCTAAGGGCAATTCCGAAAGAACCCGTTATAGAAATCCCTTCCGAATGGCTCGAACAGATAATGAACCATAATTACAGCTCAGAAAGTGTTTCATGGCAGGCAGTTTTGAAGGTTCTGCTTTGGTTGTTCAAGAACAGAGAACCAATAGTCACAAGAGATATGATTGCGGCAGACCTTAACTGCGGCGTTGACACAATAACTTCTGCACTTAATGTTTTACAAAGAGACTTTAATGCCATTGTCAGAGAGATAGTAACAAAACAAAACTCAAACGGCGAATACAGGCGTATCGGTCTTGAAGTGACACCTATTGCTTGGTGGGAATAAAAAAGAATTACTTTTTCCTTTTTATAATAGAGTATTATTTATATGAGGGAAAAAGTAATTCTTTTATTTTAATCAAATCCTGTTAATGTTTCTCCCCTATTCTTCAATATAAATAGAAGAAAAATACTTGTTCATCCACAAACGCCGCAACAGCGGCGTTCTGTGGGAATTGCTTATTCGTAACAAAAGCCGCAACAGCGGCTTTTGACGAATAAACAATTCGATAATGAGAGAAAGGAGCGATACAACAATGGATTTTCATCCAAATTTACCTGAATATTCAGATTACATGTACTTGCAAGGTTATAACCCTTATCAGATTATGGAAGCATTCAGACGAAGCAACAAGAAAAAGTACGATAAGAAAAAAGAAGAATCCATACTCGAAAAAGAAATGTTTAACTTTATTGAAGGCATGGTCGCCGCCGCAGTAAACAAAGCGGTTGACGATATTTTCAAAGACTTCAACAAATAATAAGAAACGGCAAACCAAGAGAAAACAATCTCACGGTTTGCCGTCTTTTTTCGTTTATGCTCCTTTTCACCGTCTGACGGAGAAAATATTATTCTATCCTTTGCGGTCAAGAAAACCGTCATTCAGATTAAAAACCCCTTTTCGACGGAGAGAGAGCCACGCAGAACCGCAAATCAGAAAAGAAAAAATTTTTCTCCCATTATACAGCCCCTATGTTCACGAAATCCTGTTTCGAATTACCTGAACAGAATCAGTGCATTTTTCGGTGGTTTTCTGCCTTTTGGAAGCGGCGGTCAACTGTTCATATTAACAGATGTTTTATTGTACGCCCTCAGTCTGTGGATTTTACATGTTCCATAATGTCGCTCGGCTGACAATCAAATATCTCACACAACTGCATTATTGTGTCAACAGTTACACTTTTATTCTTTGTCAGGCTGTCAACAGTCTTAGGGTTAAGTTTGTAAGTATTACGAAGGTCTATCTTCTTTACTCCCCTTTCTTCCATGAGAGCAAAGAGTTTGTTATATGATACAGGCATGTCGATTCCTCCTTTGTACCATTAAGTATACACTAAGTCAATAGGATTGTCAATAGCATTTGTACCGAAAAGTATACAAATATCTTGTACCAACTTTGGTACATTTGCCAATAGACAAAACGTACCTTTTATGGTACAATATAGACAGTTCAAAGGACACAGCAAGTCAAGGTGGACGGAAGTAGCGAGAGTGAAAACAAGAGTATCAGATAAGAGTAGGAACGGATAAGAGAGAGTGAGATTTACAGTAAGTAATAGATACCTTAAAGCCACCTACCACTTGCTAAACAAAACAAACCGAAAGGAAGTAACAACAATGTCAACAAAAGAAATCATCAGCAAAATCGAAGCACTCACAGAATGGGAAGCAATCATCGAAGAAGCTAAGGCAGAAGCCGAAGCCCTCAGAGACAGCATCAAAGAAGAGATGCTTAAGCAGAACACCGAAGAGCTTGAAGCAGGAACTTACATAGTTCGTTGGACTTCAGTTCTCTCTCAGAGATTCGACAGTACCGCTTTTAAGAAGTCTCACGGTGATATGTACCAAGAGTTCACAAAGCAGGTAAGCAGCCGCCGCTTCTCAATCTGCTAAAACAGTTACAAATGCCCTGCCGCAAATGGCAGGGCATGGAAAGGATAAAGAGATATGTCAGATTTTATTGAATCTTTTTATTATGGCAACATAGAACCTCAGTCTTTAACTACTGAACTTACACCGAAGCTCAGAAAGAAGCTCAACGAGCTTGTAAAGAAAGAGGAAGACTTAGCGTCAAGACTTCCTGAGGGCGAAAGAGAACTGTTCTCAAAATATACAAATGCTTATACTGAGTTTTCAAGCATCAGCATTTGTGACAGCTTTATCTCAGGCTTCAGGCTCGGTGCAAAGTTCGCTTATAATACTTTTGTTGATTGAAAGGATGATAAATTATGAAATACGGTTATGCAAGGTGCAGTACCAATGAGAGCAAACAAGACATTGACCGTCAGGTCAGAGAGCTAAAAACCGCAGGAGCAGAACAGATATTCCTTGAATACGAACACGGAGATAGTGCCGTAAAACAGGAATTATCTTCACTTTTGGAACAGGTTTCTGAGGGCGACACAGTCTACACCCTTGAAGTGTCGAGACTTGCCCGAAGCACAAAACAACTTTGTGAAATTATCGAAACCGTGAGAGAGAAGAAACTCAGACTTGTTATTGTCGGCAGTATTACGGTTGACTGCACAAACGGTCAGATTGACCCTATGACTAATGCATTCATTCAGATGTCGGGTGTGTTTGCGGAACTTGAACTCAGAATCATCAGAGAACGAGTTCGGTCAGGAATGGCAAATGCTAAGGCAAAGGGCGTAAAGCTTGGTCGCCCTCATACAACCGCAGAACAGATACCGCAGATATTTTACAGACATTATCCTTCTTTCAAATCGGGCAGTCTGAACCTTTCGGAGTTCGCAAGGGTTTGCGGTCTTAGTAGAACAACGGTGTATAAATATGTGGGTCTTTTGGAGGGGTATAAGTTAAGGGAACGGTTTTGAGCCGTTCCCTTGTCAGCCCCGAAAATTTTTTGGAACAGCAACTCCCCTGACAACCAAATAATAACGGG
>JAZSJF010000143.1:0-2163 GCA_045534195.1 Clostridia bacterium
CATAAATTACCTATCCCATTCAAAACACGTGTAACGGCAGAAATATTCAAAGGTATATCCAATATCAATACATACAATATTCCAAACATCAAAGCAGGAATGTATAATCTCTTGAATTTATCTTGAACAAGTCTGCCGGCAGAAATGCCGCCGGACAATTTTGCACTGAACAGAAACCCGGAAATCAAAACAAATGTTTCAATCAATGCGCCATAGGAAAATCTGGCAATCCATCTGTATGCACCTACACTCAAATCTGTAATTGACGTCCATGCCCCGCTGAAAGGAGCAAAAGCATGACACATCATAAGTGCAGCAATCAAATATATCCGAATTATATCAATAACCGGATTTCTCTTTGGGGGCATTTCCATCTAGTTTAAGATCGTTTCTAAATAATCAGTGGAAAAATCTCGAAATTCTTTAAGTGCAGATTGGGAGTCAATACTAGCCAAAGGTAATTCCGCCAAACTATCAAATGGTACCGCACGGTCTTCCATATGAATCTTCTGTAAAAAACTCATCAAGCGGCTGTCAGAATTCCCATTCTTGACAATGGCGATAAAATCTTTGCCAAAATTTACAGAAAAAGCGACTCCATGGAAAGAGGATGTTATTACAAAAGAGGCATTCCATATCAACTCCAAAAATTCACATGGACCTGCAGATTTGATTACAGTAGCACCTTTTCTTAAATAATCCTGTTTTCTTCCGCTCAAAAACACCATACGATATCCAAACTTCTTATGAACCGTATCTATTATCCTGTCAACTTCAGGATATGGGTCAAAAGAATAAGTCAGCATAAAAACCAATATATACGGTTCCGTAATTTTGATTTTGGATTTCGTCACCAACGGATACCATTCTTCCTTAGTAAGTAATATGGTCGGATCACATACCAATTGTGCAGATCTGTCAAGCAATTCCTTAATTATCCGTATTCCACTCGATTCACGAACCGATATGTGAGAATATTCTGACAGATATTTTTTATAAGTCTGCTCATATCCGGCCTTTATATAATCTACAGCAAAACTAGAAGCATACGAAACCTTTCTCCTGTTTTCCGGAACAAATGACAACAGAAAGGATGTGTCACTTTTTGTAAATAATGAATTCCATACCTGATCTGAACCTGTACAATATACATCATATTCAGGAGGAGCAACACAAAGCTTTTCTGCCGTATCATAATAATGTGAGGACAATTTCAAATAGCGTTTTCGGAATAGACTGAATCTGATTTTTTCAATTACATTCGGAAAGCCTAAAGGAAGGTTCAACATAAAACGGACAAACTGGGTCATCCTCCTGCTCAAGGGTTTCTGACCATAATGCAATCGGTTAGGATATTTATAATCGATGATTTCACAATCATATCCCATTGATTCGATTTTACGTTGCAGGGCATAAGCCTGTAATGATGAACCGAAACTGACTGGACGATGCATTGTTATTATACCAACCGTTCTTTTGCTTTTCATCTTCGAGATATCCTCCTTAATCTATTAATGATACGTTTCGGCAAATGGCACAGCCAATCGACAAAAAACACCATTGTTATCAATACTAGTCCGGTATTTTGCGATGACAGCCAACGGGAAACAATCGACGCGAGATAATGTCTTCCGACATTCTTCTTCATCTGTCCTTCCGCAACAACTGAAAATGGGTATTTAATCAAGGTGCAATTCAGTTTTTGAATAATATCCTCCCCTTTCTTGGTAAATACAGCTACAGCACTTACCCCTTCCTCATCAGCAAGATAAGTTTTCCCCCAGAAGTCCCCGATTCTTATATCTGCCGAAGATTTGTCATACTTATATTTGCAGTCCTTCTGACAGGCAGGATTGCAGCAATAATCTCCCAAAAACAATTTATAGAACAAATCCCCTTGTGATAGTCTTGAATTATGACAGCCTCGTTCTCCATTAATACTCATTGCCCATGAGTCGTGCCAGCCGGTAAATTTATTTCTCCAAGAGGCATGCAATACTGGACCTGTCTTCTTTTCCCATATACTCAGATATTTTTTCCAGGCAAGCATACTGGGTACGCTATGACAGAAAAAGTCCATCAAAACGAAGTTATCCTCCATTTTGAATTTTCTGATATAACGTCTAAAGGAATCTATTTGACACGGTGTACCTGTCACAAGAT
>JAZSJF010000253.1:0-7262 GCA_045534195.1 Clostridia bacterium
AGTCTGTACATATTTCCTTTATATGTCTTTCGCACTGTTCGAGATATTTGTCTTTGTTTGTAAGGATTTCTTCAGATTCCATATACTTAGGTGTAAGATATGTGTTTTTGTTTGAACCGTGCATTAATTCCCAGAAAAGTGTATGACCTCTTACATATTTACATCCTGCAGCCTTTGCACCTTCAACCTGTTTTCTTGCTTCTTCAGCGTCATCTTCGTAAGGTCCCCATTTAAGTTGGTGCTCAACAACTGCCGCATTGAAAAGTCCTTCGTGTTTTTCTGCATATGTAGCATCTTTGTGAATTTTTCCGCTTACTGCATTACCAAACTGGAATTCGTGTTCAAACATATCGAACTCAACTTCAGCATTTGGAATCACATTTCCGTCTTTGTCCTTTACGATAACGGAGAAATCGCCTTTTCTGATTTCTTCAATTCTCTTGTTTGCTTCTTTTCTCCATTCTGCATCTACTTCAAGATTTGGAGAGTATGCAGTAGTCTTCGGAAGTTTGGATATCTGGAAATCAGGTCCTAAGTTTATGATTTCGATACCGCCAAGTTCTATAGTCTGTTTTGCAAAGCCGCCTCTGATACCGATTGATGTAGCATTTTCTACGCCTGTGAAGGGAAGATATACAATTGTCCAGTCTTTACCTGCAATTGCATATTCAAAGAGTGCCTTTTTGAATGTTTCAGGATGCTCAATCTGAACCTGGATTTTGCCCATGCCGTTTTCTGCATCTGTGTTTATTGTTCTCATTCTGAATGCAAGAAGCATTACATCTTCTTTTTTTACACCGTCACCCGGATTCTTTTCGGGAGTTGCTTTTGTTCTTGTAATAAAACTTGCAGTTTTGTTTGGTACTTCTGTACAAGTAATTCTTACGGCTTTTTTGAAAGGCTGACCTTCAACATCAATTACATCTGATGTTCCGTATGTATCTTTACCTGTTGTGGAGATAGATGCCAGGAACTGAGCTTCTGTACAAACAACTTCACCCTGTCCCTTGACAGTAAGATAAGCCGCTTCCTGCTGCTCAGGAGTCATACCTTCATAGTGGATGATGTCGTTTAAGTCATTTGATTTTTCAAATTCGGTTGGAATTCTTCTGTGCATTGTAGATACAAGTTCTGCCATACCTTTCTGTGATACTGCATCTGAAGGTGCAGCATTTGTAGAAATGATAACAGTTTTTGTAGCATCATTCCAGTTTACTTTACAACCAAGTGTTTCAGAAATAAATCTTACAGGAACCAAAGTTCTTCCATCGAGGATTTTTGCAGGAACATCGAGAGTGGTGTCTGCGTTGTTTACCTTTGCAACTGCATTTCCGATAGTAAGTACAACAGATGTGCTTCCCTTTGTACCTGTAACAGTCTTGGTAGCGTCATCCCACTGTACAGATGCACCAAGACTTTCGAAGATTGCTCTCATAGGAACAAGTGTTCTTCCGTTTTCGATAACAGGCATTACATCATAGTTTTGTGCTTTGCCGTCAATTGTTACATTGATATCTGCAGCAAAAACGCTTGATACAGATATCATACTCATAGCCATAACGACTACAAGAATCATTGAAATTAGTTTTTTCATCTTCTTTCTCCTTTTCTTTGATAAATATGTGAAGATTTTATTTTTCCCTTTCATCGTTTCCGCTTTTATTCTAAAAAAGCAATAAACAGAAAGTTTTTCACACATTAATAATAACTTATACACTAGCGTATGTGATATGTATATATTGTCATATAATATGTAATTCTTGCTTTTCTGCAATTCTTCACTTTTAGCATTATAACATAATTTTTTTGTAATCGCAAGAGGAATGTCTACGAATTATTATCGCAATTCTGCTATTTCTTTGATTTTTCAAAGTCCTTATCAGCAAGTTCACAGAATTCTTTTATAAGGTCTGTTTCTCTTGGGTCATAGGGACGATGATTTGGTCTGTAAAGGTCGTGGAACCATTTGGTAAAATCAATGTCTGTATTTACTCCCTCGTAGTAGTTTTTCCAGGTGCCTTCCCATGGTTCATAAGTCTGATACTTACCTGCAACAAATCCCCAGTTGTAACAACCGATTTTTTCCAGATAGAATATAGGGAAAAGAGAGAATACATCATTTCCGAATACTCTTCCAAGCCATTCGGTATTGACGATTGGTCTGCCTTCTTTTTTGAGTCTTTTTATAATCTTTATGTGCTCATTGTAATCTCTGTAAAAATGATATGTTATTATATCTGAATTATCAAGAGAATACTGCTCTATTTCTGTATATGGTATACTTTCGTCACCTTTCACACAAAAAAGTCCTGCAGTAACAGGCTGAGATGGGTTTATCTCTCTTACAGTTTCAAACATTCTCTTAAGATTTGGCAGGGTAACAGGACCTCTTCTGCTGTTGCCGGGTTCGTTGTATACATCCCATATACAAATTCTTTCGTCATCTTTGTATTTGGTTACAATTTCCTTTACCATTCTGAAATAATCTTCTCTTGTTTCTTCATCATCAAGATAAAAGTGAGGTGCAGGCTCTGTATGTGCTCCGTGTTGTGAATGTTTCTTTCCTCCGTGATATCCCCAGTCGTAGGTCTGTTCGCCGATATATGGCGGCTTCCAGAATTCTGTCTTTGGAGGCATACAGTCGTTTGCAAGGACTATCATACAGGATACGCCATATTTGTTGCACAAAGAAAGGTATCTGTCAAATCTTTCCATAAATCCGTCGTGTTCTTCCTTCCATACAACATATTCAAGAATAAGACGGACAGTATTGAAGCCTGTTTCCTGCATAAGTTTCAGTTCTTCTTCTGTGGTTTTGAATCTTTCTTCAAAGCCAAGTTCCTGCCACTGGTCCACTCTGTTTGCACAATCTGCACTCATATAGTTACATCCGCGCATCCATGGGCGGCTGTCATACCATTCCCATATTCTTTCTTTGCTCCATCTCATAAAAATCATCCTTTCGGGGTAATATAAGGTTATTTTCATTCTATCAGAGGATTATTTGACAAACAAGCAATAAAGGAATATAATACTCTCAAAAGGTTAGGTGATTGCATGAAATATCAGTTGGAAAACTATGGTGGTGAACTGGACTACAGAAGCCGTTCTCATAACGGGTGGACAATAAAAGAAAACATCCACGACTACAGCGAAATCCTTTACTGTGAAAAGGGAGAAGGTATCGCAATAATAAACGGACAGAGAATACACCTTAAGGAAAATCACTTTATATGGATTCCCCCAAACTATGTACACAGGTTTGATTTTCCTGACGGTATCGTTATCTGTGCCGTTTTTTCAAAGGATTTTGTTCCATTATTTTTTAAAAAGCAAAAGGGCCGAAACCTTGTTGTCAACCCCTTATGTGCAGATAATATTAATAGCATATTTAAAAATCTGCCCCATTTAAAAAAAGATGACCATTGTCTTATATGTGCACACCTTAATCTGATTCTTCATGAGGTTATCAAAAATTCATCATTTGAAGATGTATCAAAAAGCGATGGCGCTCTTTATCAAAAGATTATTTCCTATATTTCCAATCACTATACTGAAGATATCTCCCTTGGCAAAATTGCCAGAATGTTTGGATACAACGAGAAATACCTTTCTCACACTCTCCACCATCTTACCGGAATTCACTTCAGGCAGTTTCTCACATCATACAGAATCAATTATGCAAAAACCCTTCTTATAAATGAAGCCGAAACAGATATGACAACAATTGCTATGAAATGCGGTTTTTTTGCAATAAATACATTTTACAGAGCCTTCAGAGAATCGGTGGGTATGACACCTACAGAATACAAAAAAGGTCATCTCACATAAAAGTGAGACAGCCCCTTTTTTAAAGTATTAGATTTCTTCACATTTAGATTTCTTCTGCGTTATCTCATATATCTCTTTCGGATTGAATTTCATCTTTCTGTCATAAGTAAGAAGTCCGTTTCTCTCCTGCTCCACATCATAGAGTTGAGTGTAGCAAAACATAGAAATTTCTTCTCTTTCAAGAATTGCATCAAGAAGTCCTTCATATCTTTCAAGAAATTCTTTTTCAGTTTTTGGCCCGTCGCCATATCCCCAACTTATTTTCTGCTCCTTATCTACCCCTTCTACAAGTGCATCCATATCCCATTTGATACCGCCGTATTCAGAACAGAACAAAGGCTCGCCATTCCATTTTTGTCTTGGTTTTGCGTTGGGATTATTCTTAATCTCATTCCTTCTTATCTGGTCAATGACATCACCATCATCCAGTTTTTTGTACTGCTCTTTGAGTACATCGGGATCCTGCATATAATCGTGATAATCATAAATATCTGTAATTGTGTGAAAGTTTCCGCTTGTATCGATACAAGGGCGGGTTTTGTCAAGAGCCTTTGTAATAAGATAAGTATCTTTGATTACAGAATCCGCCTGTTGTTTTCCATTGAAATTCCAGGTTTCATTAAATGGACACCAGCCAATGATTGATGGATGGTTGAAATCTCTCTCCACCGCTTCAAGCCATTCGGGGATAAAATGCTGAATCTGTCCCGCATCTGTAATATCAAGTCCCCAGTTGGCGTGTTCGCCCCAGGTAAGATATCCAAGTTTGTCTGCATGATAGATATATCTTGGCTCAAATACCTTTTCGTGCATTCTTGCACCGTTAAAGCCCAGTGCCATTGAATCTACGATATCCTTTTTGAGTGCTTCTTCTGTAGGGGCAGTATATATTCCGTCGGGATAGAAGCCCTGGTCAAGCACAAATCTGCCGTATGTAAATTTACCATTTATATACATTCCTCTTTTTGTAAGAGCCACTTCTCTCAAACCAAAATATGAGTATACTGTGTCATATACCTCGCCATCATTTTCATAAGTGATAACAAGGTCGTAGAGATTTGGTGTGCCTATATTCCAGAGGTGTTCTTCTTTGAGGTTAAGTGTAAGATTTGTAGCATTTGAATAGATTTTTGATGAAACTTCTCCCATTTCCTTACCTTCAAAGAATGCCTTTACACTTACAGTGCCGCTTGCGGCATACTGTGAAAGGGCAATCTCAATATTTGCAGAGGTTGAGGACACATTTGGGAAGATTTTAAAGTTTTTAATATGATTTTCACCAACTGCTTCCATCCACACAGTCTGCCATATACCTGTAGTTCTTGTATAGTAGCATCCGTATGAATAAGCCTTTGCACTTTGTTTTCCTGCAGGTTGATTGTGACTTCTCACATCGTCATAAGCACAAAGGATTACAGAGTTGTTGTCATCTTTGAGATATTTTGTGATATCGCAATAAAATGGTGTGTATCCCCCTTTATGTTCACATGCAAGTTCTCCGTTTACATATAGTTTGGCGTGATAATCCACCGCACCAAAGTGAAGAAGGATATGCTTATTCTTCCACCTCACATTGATTTATTTAACAGTTAAATCTTATCAAAAAGTTAATTAATATGCAATGTTTTTTGAAAAGATGTTAATTTTCGGCTATTAAAAGTTAACTTTTGGCTACTTTTTATACATTTGATTGAATTTAATTTCGCAAATGTTAATATTTCTAAAAAAACAGGTAATTTTTTTATAGATTTTCATCTCAAAGAGTGATATTATGAAAAAAAATCTTTTAGGAGTGACATTATGGAAAGACTTATAAAAGTAGATACTATCAAACCAAAATGTTCTAAAGACATAAAAGCATCACGACTTGGTCTTGGATTTGAAAAACTTGACAGAGATGTATTTGACCCTGAAAATGCCTACGACAAAGTGGCAGAACTGGGTGTAAAATGGATAAGACTCCAGTCAGGCTGGGCAAAAACAGAAAAAGTAAAAGGTGTATATGACTTTGAATGGCTTGACAAAATTGTAGACAATCTTATCAGTCGCGGACTTCTCCCCTGGATGTGTCTTTGTTACGGAAACGGACTTTATACCGATGAAGCAAACAAATATTTTGGTGCAGTAGGATGTCCTCCTATTCATACAGAAGAAGAGAAAGAAGGATGGGCAAACTATGTAAAGGCTATTGTTAAGCACTTTGAAGGAAGAGTTAATCACTACGAGGTGTGGAATGAGCCTGACGGCAAATGGTGTTGGAAACACGGTCCGAACGGTACAGAGTACGGCCAGTTTGTGATAGATACTGCAAATGCCATAAAAGAAGTAAACGAAGATATATACATCATCGGCGGAAGTGTGTGCCGCAGACAACCTGATTTTCTCAATGCTATGCTAAAAGTAGGTGCAGGAGACTACATTGACGGTATTACATATCACGAATACACTCCTCACGACCAGTATATATTCTCACGAGTAGATGCTATCCGCGCAATTGTGGATATGTACAATCCGAAGATTGAACTTATCCAGGGTGAATCAGGCTCACAGTCAAGATCAGGCGGTTGCGGTGCTGTTCGTTCAGGCGGATGGACACAGAGAAAACAGTCAAAGCAACTTTTGAGACACCAGATTGCAGACCTTATGACAGAGACAAAATTCACATCATATTTCTCATGTATAGATATGATAGAAGCACTTAACGGAACTGCCGACAACAAAGCATCTTATATGGATTTCGGATATTTTGGCGTTCTTGGTGCGGAATTTGACGAAAACGGTGTTGCATCGGGAACGTATTCACCGAAGGAATCATACTATGCTTATCAGAACATCTGTTCACTCTTTACAGATGATGTAATAAGCAAAAAAGCACCATTTTTATGCAAAATTTACATAGGTAAAGGCGACAGAACAGGCTGGACATTTGACTTTGACCTTGAACAGACTGACATCATATACGGTGGATTCTACAGACAGAGTACAGATGCTTATGCATTTGCATATTATTACCCTTCAAACATTATGACTACAGATTATGAAGGAACTATTTCCGTTTATGCAGTGGCAAAGGATAAGGATGACTTAAGAATTATCGATCCTATGGACGGAAGTGTGTACAAAATTCCTGATGATATGTTTGACAAGGAAAATTATGAAGAAAATGTGTACAGCGATGACAATACTTTTGAGATAATGCATCTTCCGGTAAGGGATTATCCGCTGATTCTTTGTCATAAAGATTTTATCAGATAACAACTCTTACAGTATATAAAATAAGCACCCGAGATAAAGCTCTCAGGTGCTTATTTAATTTGTTATTCTTTTACAGATATTTCTGCCAACGCCTCTGCTGCTTCTATTTTAAAAGCGTCAAGTGTAGAAACATCCCCTATTGTTAACATTCCTATCAATACCCCGGCATCTACTAC
>JAZSJF010000259.1:0-3815 GCA_045534195.1 Clostridia bacterium
GTGCAAAAGCACAGCTTCGGTTCAGTTTGTCCAATCTGAGGAATTTTTCCTATTTCTTATTATAAAATAAAAAAGTGCCCAAGAGCACATCAACCCCCTGACCCCCAGTCTTGGTGGCATATCGGTTCACTTTTTTGCGTGAAGCAAATTTCCGCCGAGGACCGCGGAAATTCCTATCACATAAAAAACGAGGATGCGAAAAATTATTTTTCTGCATCCTCGTTTTTTAAGAGTTCACTTGTTTTATTTGAATTTTTAAGCTTTTCCAGAGTTGTATATTCACAGATCACACCTGCACCGTCAGGGACAATCCTTCCTTCAAGCCTTTCCCACTTTTCCACATCAAATCTGTAGTACATATCCTGAGAGTATTTGGGAATTTCCTTTATTTTGTATCTTGGCACGAGAGAAGTTTTCTTAATCTTCCCATAAAACTCAATCCCCGACATCCTTCCGAAGAGATTTCTTGACTGATATATAGCCACATATCGGGCTTTTGTCGCCATATCCCCTGCCACACTTCGGGGAATATGATAAAAATTATTTCTTATACACACCGATAGTTGACGGGGATTTTTCAGTGCACCGATAATAACACTGTCTGTGTTGAGTTTTTTGATAACGTCATTTTCTTTGGAGAAATCTCCTGAAAGTACATATGATTTATTCTCTTTCGGGATAATTATTATCCTCAGGAATCTCTCTAATATTGTCTTTAGTAAATTCACAAAATCACCTTATAATCAGATAATATTTCCGTCATTTGATTCGAGGATAATGGTTACGGGACCATCGTTTAAAAGTTCCACCTTCATATCCGCACCGAATATTCCTTTTTGTATCTTTTTGAATTTACCTTCAAGCAAAGATACAAAATACTCATAAAGTCTTTCTGCCTCTTTCGGCTCCATAGCATTCATAAAATTGGGGCGGTTTCCCTTCCTGGAATCTGCATAAAGGGTAAACTGTGATATAACAAGAATTTCTCCGTCTATATCCCCTGCAGAAAGATTCATCTTGCCTTCTTCATCTTCAAAAAGTCTGATTTTTGAAATCTTATCTGCCAGTTTTTCCGCATCTTTATCTGTATCTGCACATCCTGCACCGAGAAGCACAAGAAACCCCTTTCCTATCTGTCCCACAATTTCGCCGTCTACTTTGACTGATGCATTTGTAACTCTCTGTAATACTGCTTTCATTTCTGTCTCCTATTCAAACACTTTGGCAATCTTTTCCATAACAACCGATGATTCTATCTGCTGAGGACATACACCTTCACATTTTTTGCATTTCACACACTTATCTGCTTTTACCGAAAGAATATCGTATTCCTTTTCTTTGATATTTTTCACTCTGCCGAGAGCGGTTTTGTTGTATATATCATATATTTTCGGAATATCTATCCCTGCCGGGCAAGGCATACAGTATCCACATGCTGTACAAGGCACGAAAGCACTTTTTCTGTATACTTCCTTTGCATATTCAAGTATGTTTTTTGTATTGTGACACATCATACCGACCGTGGCACGGTTTGCATAGGTTATATTGTCCCTTACCTGTTCAAATGTACTCATACCGCTTAAGATAACAGAAACTTCTTTTCTGTCCCAGAGAAAATCCAGGGCGGTTTCCACATTGGATACATCCTTCGGAAGAATATCCCTGATTCTTTCGGGAACATTTGCAAGTTTTCCGCCGCGAAGCGGCTCCATGATAACCACTCCGAGTCCCTTTGAATGAGCATATTCAAGTCCCTTTATTCCTGCCTGATGAGTAGTATCAACATAGTTTAACTGTATCTGACAGAATTCCCATTCGTCAAATGAATCTACAATCATCTTAAATGTATCAAAATCATCGTGGAAGGAAAAACCGATATGTCTGATAAGACCTTTTCTTTTAAGCTCCTTCATTTTTGTAAGGAAGTCATATTTTATTACAACATTTTCCCAGTATTCCTTATCAAGGGCATGAAGAAGATAAAAATCCACATAGTCTGTATCAAGTCTTTTCAGCTGTTCATTAAAGAATATATCAAAATCTTCTTCCTTCTTTACAATAGCAACAGGCATCTTGGTAGCGATAAATACCTTTTTTCTCAAATTCCCCTTAAGTGCCTTTCCAAGAAGGGATTCACTTTTGCCGTTATGATAAAAGTATGCTGTATCAAAATAATTCACTCCGTTGTCAATTGCATAGTGAATCATTTCTATTGCTTCTTTTTCTATTATATTTCCTTCACTGTCTGTAGGGAATCTCATACAACCGAACCCCAGAGAAGAAACCTTTTCTCCTGTTTTTCCAAACAATCTGTATTCCATTTTTTCTACCTCCAATTTATCATAAGTATATTCTATCACATAATATTAAAAATGTATATATTTTTTGACAAATCAGATTTATAGTGATAAAATAATACTATCTTAACTTAAAGGTGATATTTATGAATTCTACTCTCAGACGCACCTGGGCAGAAATAAACACAGACAATCTTAAATATAATTACAACAAAATAAGAGAATATATCGGCAGTGATGTAAAGTTTCTTGCAGTAGTTAAGGCAGATGCATACGGTCACGGCGCCATAGAAATATCAAAGATTATGGAAGAAGTTTCTGCAGATTACCTTGCAGTATCAAGTCTTGATGAAGCAAGAGAATTAAGAAGTGCGGGAATAAGCCTTCCAATTCTCATTTTTGGTCACACTCCCAAGGAAGAAGTACCTCTTATTATAAAATACGGCATTACCCAGGCTGTTACCTGCGAAGCAAAGGCAATAGAATACAACGAAGAAGCAAAGAAACTGAATAAAAAACTCAAAGTCCACATAAAACTTGACACAGGTATGTCCAGACTGGGATTTCTGTGTGAGGGAAAGCATTTTGACGATTGTATAAAAGGAATTACAAATTCGGTAAATCTCTCTCATCTTGAAGCGGAAGGAATATTTACTCATTTTGCAGTATCTGATGAATACGGCGCAGATAATGATGATTATACAAAGAAACAACTGAATCTCTTTGAAAAAGTTGTAGATACATTAAACCGAAATGGAATCACTTTCCCTATAAAGCATACTGCAAACACAGGTGCAACAGTGAGATTTAAAGAAAGTCATTTTGATATGGTCCGTCCCGGACTTCTTCTCTACGGATATGGTGAAGAGGCAAAAAAACTTGGCCTTAAACCCGTAATGACTCTTAAATCCGTAATAAATACCATCAAAATATATGACAAAGACACCTCTGTGAGTTATGGCGGAATATATAAGACTGATTCACAAAGAAGAATCGGTGTGCTTCCTATCGGCTATGCAGACGGTTTTATGAGAATACTATCAAACAAGTATTCTGTAAGTATATCAGGAAAAAAATCCCCCATAAGAGGAAAGATATGTATGGATATGTGTATGACAGACCTTACAGATATCCCTGATGCAAAGGTTGGCGATGAAGCGGAAATCTTCGGTGAAAACAATCCTATTGAAGATATGGCGGAAATGGCATCAACAATTCCATACGAAATCACCTGTGCATTGTCAAAAAGAGTGCCCAGAATATTTATAAAAGAAGGCAAAGAATACGCCAGAGAACTAAGACTTATGGACTAAAAACAGTTTTTTAAAGTTTTTTCAAAAATAGTTTGCATTTTCAAAAACTTTGTGATATAATACCAATGTTCGCTAAATCGAATATGATGCGCTTTTAGCTCAGCTGGATAGAGCGTTTGGCTACGGACCAAAAGGCCGGGGGTTCGAATCCCTCAAAGCGCGCCAAACAAAAAGGGGCTGCCTCACTTTTTTAGTGAGACAGCCC
>JAZSJF010000370.1:0-2380 GCA_045534195.1 Clostridia bacterium
GGCTTTGATTTTGGCTTACTCTATGCCTTTTTGCGATCTGGAGTTTTTTTACATTCCCCGTAATAATATATATTATTCTTTATTATATAATTTTCTATATATTTTTTCTCTGTTACTTACCTTTTCTATGTACTTTTCTGTTTCGGGAAAAGGAATTTTGTAAAGTTCTTTTCCGTCTGCGGAACAATCAGGATCATTAAGCCATTTTTTCACATTTCCCATACCTGCATTGTATGCTGCAAGGGCGTTTGTTTTGTTTCCTTCAAACTGCTCAAACAGATACTTAAGATATGCACAACCTATTTCTATATTTTCTTTTGGTTGGGTATATGTTTCTAAAGATGAATCTATGTCAAAGTTATCAATACACCACTGTGCGGTTTCTTCTGTTATCTGCATAAGTCCTTTTGCATTTTTTTCGCTTACGGCATCGGGGTTGAAGTTACTTTCCCCACTTATGACGCCCATTACGAGATATTTGTCGAGATCATATTTGTTACTGTATTTCTGTATGTAAAAACTGTATTCATCGGGATAAAACATCTTCAGTATTCCATCTCTTAACGGCTCTGTCGCCAATATCAATACAGCAATTATTATAATAAGTTTTATCAGTTTTTTCATAGATTATTGTGTTTCCTTTATTGTAGTTCTTCCATAATTCTTTGTATGTCTTCTCTTACATCACAACCATCGGAGTTATCCACAATATAGTGGCTTTTTGTGGATAAATATTTTTCATCGGGTTGAGATTTTATTCTATTCATAGCATATTGGTATGATATGTTATCTCTTTCCATAATTCTTTTTAATTTTGTATCAGTATCACAGGTTACAAGTATAATTTTGTCACACAAAGACTCAAATACTGTATCTATAAGTATGGGTGCATCAAGAAGGACATTGCCTGTACCTTCCATTTGTTCTTTTGCCTGCTCCATAATATATTTATGCGTAATTGAGTTTAATAATTCCAGTTTTTTTCTGTCAGAAAAAACTATCTCTCCAAGAGCCTTTCTCATAAGTTTGCCTTCTTTGAATACACTTTCTCCGAAGTTTTTCTTTATTTCAGAAAGACAGTCTTCTCTTGTATCATAAATTGAATGTGCAATCCGGTCCATATCTATTTTTTTGAACCCGTATGATTCGATTATACCTGATATATAACTTTTTCCCGAACCGGAATTTCCCGTAATTCCTATTACCACAAAAATCACCCTTCCTTTAGTGGGCAAGATACCAACTTTCTCCGCTTCCCACTTCCACAGAAAGCGGAACTTTCATTTCACACGCTGATTCCATACATTCTTTCAGAAGTTTCTTTACAATTTCTTCTTCATCTTTGTATGCTTCTATAATAAGTTCATCGTGTACCTGAAGAATAAGTTTTGATTTGAGATTATTTTCTTTCAACGCCTTGTATACCTTTACCATGGCTATCTTTATAATGTCGGCGGCAGTTCCCTGAATAGGTGTATTCATTGCCATTCTTTCTGCGGCACTTCTCTGAATAAAGTTGGAACTGCGAAGTTCCGGAAGATATCTCTTTCTGCCAAACAAGGTTTCTACATAACCCTTTTGTTTTCCTTCTTCCACAACATTGGTCATAAAAGCCCTGACATTACTGTATTTCTCGAAATATCCGTCAATATATGCCTTGGCTTCTTTGTTTGTTATACCAAGATCCTGAGAAAGAGAAAATGAACCCATACCGTATACTATGCCGAAATTTACTGCTTTTGCCCTTGTTCTGTCAAGATTAGTTACTTCATCTTCTTTAAGACCGAAAACATTCATGGCAGTTGTGGTATGAATGTCAACATTATTCTTAAAAGCATTTATCATAATTTCATCATCTGCAATATGAGCAAGTATTCTGAGTTCGATTTGTGAATAATCCGCATCCACAAGAATCCTTTCAGAATCGGTGGGAACAAACATTTTTCGTATTTCTCTGCCCAATTCCGAGCGCATTGGTATGTTTTGAAGATTTGGCTCTGTAGAACTGATTCTGCCCGTCATAGTAACAGTCTGGTTGAACTTGGAATGAATCTTTTTGTCAAGAGGACTTATAACTTCACTGAGACCGTCTGCATAGGTGCTTTTTAATTTAGTAAGTTTTCTGTACTCAATTACTTTTCCTACTACTGGACTATGAATTTTTAATTTTTCCAGTACATCTGCATCGGTGGAATAGCCTGTTTTAGTCTTTTTTACAACGGGAAGTTCCATTTTTTCAAACAATATGACTCCAAGTTGCTTTGGAGAAAGAATATTGAATTCTTCTCCCGCTTCTTCATATATCTGCTTTTCAAGTGTTTCTATTTTTCCCTTAAGCATTTCACTGAAATCTATCAGTTCATCTTTATTTACCATAAAT
>JAZSJF010000399.1:0-1975 GCA_045534195.1 Clostridia bacterium
ATAACGAGTACAAAGAGAATATTGCAGGGTTAAAGAAAAAGGTAAATAAATTAAGATTTTGGCGAGTGATAATGTGTATCACCATTATACTGATACCGGTTGTAATTAAGAAAACAACACCGAAAATCAAAGAACTCAGGAAGGAAATCGAGGAGGCGGATAAAAGGGCTGATGAATTGTTAGCAGAAGCAAATCGTCAAATGACTCCGCTTAATGCGCTTTTTACAGAAAGAGATGGGATAGTTCTTATTGAAAAAACCATTCCTATGATATCTTTTGATAATTATTTTTCTGTGGAACAGGAAGCAGATATGAAAATCAATTACGATTTCAAGGAACATAACAATAATGAACAATCTACCGTTAAGGTGTTGGCCGGAAGATACAATGATAATCCATTTTTGTTTGAAAACAAAGTGGTACATAGAATGGGAATGGAAACGTATCATGGATATAAAACCATTCATTGGACAGAAACCTATCGTGACTCTGATGGTAAAATGAAAACACGGAGGAAGTCTGAGAGACTTCATGCTACCGTTACAAAACCAAAGCCGTTTTACAAGAATCAGATTGTGTTAAATTATTGCTCACAAGGCGGACCGGATTTGACATTTAGCCGGGATGCCTCTCATCTTGACCGGAAAAGCGAGCAGGCGATTGAACGATTTGTAAAGCGCGGAGAAAGGAAACTGGATAGGAAAACCGATCAGGCAATCAGTCAGAATGATGACTTTATGAGTATGTCCAATACCGATTTTGAAGTCTTATTTGATGCCTTGGATAGAACAAATGAAGTTCAGTTCAGAACACTTTTTACACCGCTTGCTCAAACCAATATGGTTGATTTGATACTTTCAAAAATTGGATATGGTGATGATTTTAATTTTATAAAATCAAAGCGTACAAACAGCATTATATCGGAACATAGTCAGGGAAGAGACCTATATTTGTCACCGGATAAATATACTTCCTATTCCTATGATATTATCAAGGAAAACTTTATAGGCAAAAATCAAGAGTTTTTCAAAGCAGTATACTTTGATTTTGCACCGATTTGGGCTATACCGATATATCAGGAAAGACCGGTACATTCTTTAAAACCGATACCGGATTATTCACAGGTATACTCGCTCAAAGAGTGTGAAGCACTTGCAAATGCTGTGGGCTATCGCTTTGTAGCTCATCCAAGCACGAAAACGCAGGCGATCTTGAAATCGACATTTGTTCGTTCAAAAGACAATATCGATGAAACTTGTATCACAGCATATTCTTACGATATAGAAAAACGAGTGGATGTTGTTTCTGTATATGGCGGCGACGGACGCTATCACGATGTATCGGTTTCATGGGATGAATACCTGCCGCTTGAGGCAAGCAAAAACTTCTATGTTTCTACAGAAAAAATAGCAGCAAATAAAAAAGTGATAGGTAAGCATAACGGCTTATGTATATTTAATTCTTAAGAAAAAGGAGAACACAAGATGGCAAATCAATTAGATGAACTTAATCCGGAGGTTAGAGAAGAAGGGCTCGACACAAATGTAATTTTTAAGAAAATTCCTGTTGAAGTGGGGTTCGGCTCAAAGTTGTTTGAAATTATGTTATGGGTTTGCGGCATACTGCCGGGTCTTATTTTCTTGTTTATGAAGACGAATGCACAAAAGCATTTTGACCAGTTGCAGCAGAAAATTCAGAGAAACGCTTCACAGATTGACAATTACCTTGAGCAGAGAGTTATGGTACTCCAAAACTGTGCCCGTCTTTTGGACAAGGCGATTGACCTTGACAAGAGCACATTTGAAAATATTGCAAAATACAGAGCGGGAAATAAGGGGGATACAGATACTGCCCGTAATGAAATCAGTGGTCAGATTGAAAATATTGCAAGAAATGTTCATGTTGCAGTAGAGAGTTATCCGGACCTTGCTGCTCACCGTGAAATAGCAGATGCGATGCAGCAGAATATGTACCT
>JAZSJF010000218.1:0-2412 GCA_045534195.1 Clostridia bacterium
AAGATAAGTCTTTATTCAAAAATAAATACAAAATACTGGCAGATGCTTGAAAGAGGAGAACTTTCCAAGTCTGAAGTACTTATCGGGAGATTTATTGAGTTTTTTGAGACAACAGGTGTTGATACTTCCATTGCAGAAAGATTCAATCTTGACTATCAGGTTACTCTTGGTGATCATATAGAGTTTATTGATAATGCAAAAGAGATTCTTCTTTCCGTGAAGGGAAGGTATGTTATTTCTGCAGTTACCAACGGTACAAAGCGCGCTCAACAAAAGAAATTATATCTGTCAGGACTTGATAAGATTTTTGATGCGATTTTTATATCTGAGGATATTGGTTTTGAGAAACCAAACAGACAATACTTTGAAATTGTTTTTGATAACCTCGGAATTAAAGACAAAAGCGAGGTACTTATTATCGGCGATTCTCTTTCCAGTGATATGAAGGGCGGATATGATATGGGTATTGATACTTGTTGGTTCAATCCGTCAAAAAAGGTAAATTCACTTAATATTCCTGTCACATATGAGATTGATAATCTGAGTAAAATATACCACATAATCGGAGGGGAAAATAATGTTTGATATTTCAAAATTAGATTCAAATTTCAAAATTGAATCCGGTATAGATAAAGATGATATACGTTTTTTCAATGCAGAAGAAAAGCCTTTTAAGATTTATGGTGTACAGAGAGAAGGCGGCCGATACAGACGTATGCCCGAGAGTGTGGCAAAGACTGTAAGCAACGGAGTATACGCTCTTCATTCAAATACCGCAGGAGGAAGAGTACGTTTTGTGACGGACAGTCCATATGTTGCCATACATACAAAGATGGATAAGATGGCAAAAATGTCACATTTTGCATTGACAGCTTCAATGGGATTTGATTTGTATGCAGACAACAGATTTGTATCTGTATATGTACCGCCATTTACTTCAACCGAAGGGTATGAAGGGGTAATCGAACTTGGTTCTGCTAAAAAAAGAGAGATAACAATTAACTTCCCGTTGTATTCGGATGTGCTTGAGGTTTATATAGGTTTAAAAGATGGGTGTTTCATTGGTGAAGCATCCGATTATATAAATGATAAGCCGGTGGTGTTTTACGGTTCTTCCATAACTCAGGGAGGGTGCGCATCAAGAC
This sequence comes from Clostridia bacterium, assembly GCA_045534195.1. Lineage (GTDB taxonomy): Bacteria > Bacillota > Clostridia > UMGS1810 > UMGS1810 > SIG435. Next base: position 1,146 of record JAZSJF010000218.1, read on the forward strand.
CGGGAACCTGCTATCAGGCAATTCTTTCGAGAAATCTTAATATGGACTATATTAATCTGGGCTTTTCGGGAAATGCAAAGGCAGAAGATGAAATTATTGAGTATATATCAGGGGTTGATATGTGTGCTTTTGTTCTGGATTATGACCATAATGCTCCCACAAGCGATCACCTTGAAAAAACTCACGAAAAGATGTTTAAGGCAATAAGAAAAAAACATCCGTCCATACCTGTTATAATGATGCCAAGACCTAAGCATTTCCTTAACGATGTTGAGATGCTCAGAAGAAGTATAGTTGAAACAACATACAAAAATGCAGTTTCTTCAGGTGACAAAAATGTGTACTATATAAATAATGAAGAGTTGACTGCACTATGCAAGGATTCGGGTACAGTAGACAATTGTCATCCTACGGATTATGGATTTGCATCTATGGCTATGGCGGTGGAGAAGGTATTTAAGGATAATAAATTACTTGGATGATTCAGGAGAATATTATGAAGAAGAATTTATTTTTTGTAAAGATCATAATTGTTGTGCTTATATGTGCGGGTTTGTGTTCCTGCGGTGAAAGTCACAACGATACAGATATATGGAAAGATGCGGTATATACCGCAGATACGGAATTAGGCTCGGGAGAAAAAACTCTTGAAGTTCAGGTTGTGGCTTTGGATAATTCAATCACATTTACCATTCACTCTGACAAAGAAACAGTGGGTGAGGCATTGACCGAGCATAAACTGATTGAAGGAGAGAGAGGCTCCTATGGAATATATGTAAAAAAAGTGAACGGAATAACAGCCGATTATGATACAGACAAGACCTATTGGTCATTTACCAAAAACGGCGAGAGTATGATGACAGGTGTAGATGGCGCAGAGTTTAAAGACGGCGAACATTACGAACTGGTTTATACGAAATAGGGGGAAATACAAATGAACGGTATTTTCAGTGCAGTTACTGTATTTACAGTTTCTGCCGGCGGTGGTTTTATCCAGAGGGTAACCGGATTCGGATTCGGAATATTTGTTATGATGTTTTTTCCTTATCTTGTGTCAGAACATACGGGGGCAGCAGCGATATCCACTCTTGTTTCCTGCCTGATATCATCGTATAATGCATATGTGTACAGAAAAGATATCCCTTACAAAAACTATGACTGACAATGTGGTGTATTTTGCTTCCGCTCAGTTCTATTTCGGAATCACAGGAATATATTCAAGTGTTGTGAGGCTTTTGAATGGTATTATCACAAAGGAAGTATTGAT
>JAZSJF010000386.1:0-10265 GCA_045534195.1 Clostridia bacterium
TTCATCTGTTCCTTTGTCAGAGCAGATAACAGAGATAAAAGAAGCAATCAACAGCGGAGAATTCGGTAAGATTCGCGGCGGATATGCAGTATGTCCCGTAAGTCTTGTCAATTCATACGGCGGATTTTTCTTCTATTCACAGCATCTTGCTCAGGTTGTATGTGAAGTTTTCGGATACAGTCCGGAATCAGTGCAGGTGATTAAGACAGAAACTGTTCTTACCTGTGTTATCAGATATCAGGATTTTGATGTGACAGTTCAGTATCCTGACAAAGCAGACCTCTATTATGCAGTGGCTATGCTTGAGAAAAAAATAGTTGGCGGACCTATAAGACTTGCAGGATGCTACGAAAAGGAATTTGCAGAATTCTACAATGTACTTAAAGGCGGAGATATGAAAATGTCCTACGATGAACTTATAGCACCTGTATTTCTTCTCAATGCCATCAACCGCTCTATGGAATCAGGTAAGGAAGAAAAGGTTACAAAAATAGGTGAATAATAAAGGCATAAGATATAATAAATTAAGGAGTATAATCCAATGAGAGAATTTATAAAAGATAAACTTAAAGTAAAAGTCATGGACAACCGTACCGAAATGGGAGAGGTTGCCGCAAAGGATATACACGATTGTATTGTTGGACTCCTTGGCGAAAAAGAAGAAATCAATATGATTTTTGCAGCAGCACCGTCGCAGAATGATGTGATAGAATCTCTCATTTCATATGATGATATTGACTGGAATAGAATCAATGCATTTCATATGGACGAATACATCGGACTTGACAAACAGGATGCAGATGCAGGATTCGGTAAGTTTCTCTATGACAGAATATTCGGCAAAGTACCTTTCAAAAGTGTAAATTACCTTGATGGAAAAAATCCCGACAGCAACAAAGAGTGCGAAAGATATTCACAGCTTCTCAAAAACAATCCTACAGATATAGTTGTTATGGGGATAGGAGAGAATGGTCATATCGCATTCAATGATCCCTGGGTTGCAGATTTCAACGACGAAAAAATGGTAAAAACAGTTCTTCTCGATGATGTATGTCGTCAGCAACAGGTAAATGATGGTTGCTTTCCACACATTGACAATGTACCCAAAGAGGCTATCACACTTACTTGTCCTACACTGATGAAGGCTACATACAAGTTCTGTATTGTACCCGCATCCACCAAAGCAAATGCAGTAAAGAATACAATTAACAATGAAATTAACGAAGATTGTCCTGCTACAATCTTAAGAGTGTCAGATAATGCAATTCTTTATCTTGATGACAAGAGTTCGGAGTTGATATGATGGTTGGAATAAGATCAGACAAAATAATTACCGGGAAGGGAATTTTTGACGGATATATTTATTTTGACGAAGATAAGATTGTATCTGTTACAAAAGACCGTATGAAATCAGACAGTGAGTATGATCTTACGGGAAAATATGTTTCTCCGGGATTTATAGACATTCACACACACGGAGGAGCGGGGTATGATTTTATCAACGGTTATGAGGATATAATCGGCGGAAGTAAGTTTCATTTGTCACACGGTACTACATCAATCCTTCCCACAATATCTGCCGCACCTTTTTCAAGAATGGCAAAGGCGGTGGAAGAAACAGACCGTGTAATGAAGGACAATTCTTCTTTGGCAAACATTATCGGTGCACATCTTGAAGGACCGTACCTTTCAAAAGAACAGTGCGGTGCTCAGTGTACAGATTTTATTACCAATCCAAAAAAAGAAGAATATGAAGAACTTATAAATAAATATCCCCATGCCATAGCCCGCTGGAGTTACGCTCCTGAGAATGATCCAAAGGGTGAGTTCGCATCATTTTTGAAGAAAAATGGTATTATTGCATCTGCAGGTCATACCAATGCCATATATGATGATATGAAAGTTGCCCTTGATAACGGTATGAATCTTATCACACATCTCTTTTCATGTACATCTACCATAACGGGAAATATGGGATTCAGAAGACTAGGTGTTATTGAGTCTGCATTTCTTGAAGATGAAATCTTTGTAGAAATTATCGCAGACGGAAAGCACCTTCCTCCCGATCTTATAAAACTTATTCTCAAAATCAAGGGTACAGACAAGGTAGCCCTTATAACCGACAGTCTTTCTGTTGCGGGTACAGAGCAAAAAGAAGGAAAGATGGTTGATACAGAATATGTAATCGAGGACGGCGTGTGCAAACTTAAAGACCGCTCTGCATTTGCGGGAAGTATTGCAACTGCCGACAGACTTGTACGGGTTCTCAAAGATGAAGTGGGTGTTGATATTGTTGACGCGGTAAAAATGATGACACAAACTCCTGCAAAAATTCTCGGACTTACAAAGGGAATCCTTCAATCAGGGTATGATGCGGATATTATCGCTTTTGATGATGATATAAATGTAAGTGATGTATGGGTTATGGGCGTAAAAAAATAGTATAATATTAACAGAAAGTAGTACAATAATGATTTTAGTTATATAACATATTGAATTTAATTTTAATGTGTAGTAATATTAATTTCAGGGCAATTATATAAGAGACGTAATAATTTCATGCTTTGCAGATGAACTTATGGACGGTTTCCTTATGTGGGGATTCTGGGATGGTCACAACTACAAAGCATACTCACCAATCTATGATTCTGATTGGAATCTGAAACCTGCAGGTGAAGCATATGTTGACCTTGTATACAACAAATGGTGGACAAAAGATTCAAAAGCAAACACCGGCACAGACGGTTCTGCTACAATCAGAGGCTTCTACGGTGACTATGATGTAACAGTAACAGCAAACGGAAAGACAACAACAAAGATGGTTGCATTCCACAAAGGATATGATAATGTACTTGAAATAACAGTAGAGTAACAGTGTATAGTTCATATCATAGAAATATAAAACAGTCAGTTTTCCGAGTGATATTTATTTGAAAGGAAACTCATATTATGAGTAAACAGTTTAAAGTAATTGATTATGTAAAAGACGGATTGACAGACAGCGAGATAATCGAAAGATGTATGCAGGAAGCGTCAGAAGTTTCCGGCAATAAAGTGATTTTGTTTGACGGTAAAGATTACTTTATAGACAGAGCCATAATAGTTTTTGACGATACCGAAATTTACATTGACGGTTGTACAATCAAGCAGAATGACTTTGTATTTGACAATGTATTCCGTGGGGTAAATACGATAGTTGATGAGAATGATTCATATGGATTTCCACTTGATGTGAAACCGATAAAAAATGTAAAGATTATCGGTAGAAATGGTGCAAAAATCATAGGAACTTCCAAACCAAAGATCGGATATCATACTGTGTTGAAAGAAGAGCAGGAGATGACAGGTGATTTCTGGGGATGGCGTACACATATGGTTTCTTTGTCTCTGTGTGAAAATGTAGAAATCGGCGGATTATCTCTGTCGCAGACTATGGGATGGGCGATTACATTTGAATACGGACATAATTTGTATGTTCACGACCTTGATATAAATTCAAATGTAAAAAATGGTGATGGCATAGATTTTCGTTCAGGTTGTTATGATTGTGTCGTAGAAAATATATCAGGATATACATCTGATGATACAGTTGCCTGCAGTGCATTGAGAGGAGTAGGTATACCGGTATATCCTTACAAAAATTATCTGTATCCTTCAGGACCTTGCGCATGTCTGGGACGCGAATACAACAGCGATATATATAATGTAAAAATAAAAAACATCACCACAGGTGGTCTTTGTCATGGTGTCATATGCCTTGCAGCCCGTGGTAATCAGGTATACAATGTATCAATAGAGGATATACATGAAACATGCGAAGGTGACAGACAGTCATCTGTAAAAATTTATACGGGATATGGTGACGGATACAATCCGGGAGATATTCATGATATAAGTATAAAGAATGTAACCTCAAATATATCCCAATATGCAGTTCAATTTGCAGCGGAAGTGAAGAACGTAACTGTAGAAAACGTTGTCCAAAACAATCCTGACGGTTTGCGGATTTATGGCGCCGAAGGACAGGAAACTGTTGTGATAAAATAACCAATAATTATTAAGATGCTTTCTTTTTTATTTAAAAGATTCCGTTTTCATATATATGTTGATTGTGATAAATGATATGGTTCTGATATACAATTTTTGAGGTGAGAAATACAATTGACATTTTTTGTATGGTAGTGTAACGTGTGGCTATAAAATTGTAGTTGAGGAGAATGCAAAATGAAAAGATTATTATCATTAGTTCTATCAGTATTGATGATTCTTGCATTGTTTGTATCAAATAGTGTGGTACTTGCAGATGATTCAATCAAAGTAGTGATTGACGGCGTAAATCAGACATATGATGTTATGCCGGTTATTGAAGAAGGCAGAACCTTAGTTCCTATGCGCGCAATTTTTGAAGCGCTTGGTGCAACTGTATCATGGGACGACGCTACCAAAACAGTTTTCGGTACAAAAGGTGATACAACTGTAGTTCTTCAGATTGGAAACAAAACTGCTCATGTAAACAATAATGCAAAAGAGCTTGATGTTCCTGCTAAAATCGTAAATGACAGAACAATGGTCCCTGTAAGATTTATTTCAGAATCATTGGGATGTAATGTTTCTTGGGATGATTCTCAAAAAACTGTAATTATCAATTCTGCAGCAGCTTCATCTGATTCGAATCTTGCTGAGCTTGTTTCTACAATGCACAGAAGAGTTCCTACTACATTTGAAAAGTCAAATGATATGAATGATTTATATCATTTTGAATCTATGTCCTCCGAAGAGCAGGAAGTGGCTTATCAGACAGTAAGAGGTCAGGGAGAGGTTGTTTGTACAGAAGAAGAATTTATGGCAGGGCTTAAGCCTGTTCAGGGACCCGACTTCGGAAACTATGAAGTGGTTGATGTGGAAGGACAGAATTTCAAAAAGGCATTGAGAATTACCTGTACAAAAGTCCCTGAAAAATCCTCAGGCTTTATTGTAAAGACAAATGCAACTCCTGAAAGAAATCCGGGCGATGGCGTAGATGGCAAAGATCAGATGCTTCTTGCGTTCAGATTGAGACTTGTATCAGGAGGTCACCTTGGCTCTTGTCAGGTGCAGTTCCAGATAGAGCATCCTGAGACATTTAAGAAAGCACTTTTCCAGTCTGCAGTTGCAGAAAATGACTGGACAGTTGTATATATGCCTTTCAAAGGTGTTGATGATGCTACAAGTATCGGTGTAAGAGCAGGCTTTTGTGAGCAGGTTGTAGAGCTTGGCGGTATCGAAATCATCAACTTCGGACCTGATTTCAATGTAGGAAAGCTCCCGAGCACATCAGGAGAATATCCTGAGCTTAAGCTTGATGCCCAGTGGAGAAAAGAAGCAAACGAAAGAATCGAGAAGATAAGAAAAGGCGACTTCAAGGTTGTGGTAAAGGATGGAGCAGGCAATGTGATTCCTGATGCGGAAGTCGAGTTTGATATGTTTGAACATGAATTCCAGTTTGGAAATGCATTTAACGGTCAGATAAAGAAAAATGAAACTTATAAGCTTCATCACGAAGAGCTCTTCAATGCAGGTGTTGTAGAACATCAGATGAAATGGGCACCATATGAAGACAATCCTCAGGAAACAAAAGGACAGGTCGATGGTGCAAAAGAATCCGGTGTTAAGTATATGAGAGGACACACTCTTATATGGGAAAGAGATTTAGGCTCAAATGGCAAAACATACCTTATGCCAAAACGCCTCTTTGACAACGATGCATTCAAGGATAAGGAATATCTTTTGAAGGAATCAGAAGCGCACTTCAACAAGATCTGTGCAGAATATCCTGATATGGTAGACTGGGATGTTGTAAATGAAATTGTAAACAATGTTCGTTTCAGAGAGCATCATGGTCAGTTTGAGCTATTCAAAGAATGGTTCGACCTTGCAAGAAAAGCAGCAGGTGAAGATTGTCTTCTTTACTACAATGAAACATCCCCTGTATGGAATCCTGAATTTATAGAATACCTTGATAAATTCGTAGAAAACGGTGTGGATTTCGACGGTATCGGTATTCAGTCACACTATGACGGAAACCTTAAAATGCCTACAGAACTTATGGGACTTTATGACAAACTTGCGGAAAAATACAACAAACGTCTTAAGATTACTGAGTATTCATGCTCAATTGCAGACATAAATCTTCAAGGTAATTATACAAGAGACGTTATGATTACATGCTTTGCAGAGGAAAATATGGATGGATTCCTTATGTGGAGATTCTTTGATGGTGCAAACTTCGCAGCATATTCTCCAATCTATGATAAAGACTGGAACTTGAAACCTGCAGGTAAAGTATATCAGGATCTTGTATACAACAAATGGTGGACAAAAGATGCAAAAGCAAAAACATCAGCAGATGGCTCCGCTACAATTCGCGGCTTCTATGGTGACTATGATGTTACAGTAACAGCAAATGGAAAGACAGTAACAGAAATGGTTGCATTCCACAAGGGATATGACAACATTTTGGAAATTGTAATTAAATAGAGAATGTAGAACATGCAATATCCTTAAGTTGAGCAGTATATACCAGTCGTCATTCTGAGCGGGCCGAAGGCAGAGTCGAAGAATCTCAGGAAAGTCAATCAGATCCTTCGATGCACTACGCTTACTCAGGATGACAATTCCTAATTTAATGATATTGATAAATTTGTCCATGCCGCAAAAGGCAGGGGATGAATAATAAAATAACTTTAAGATTGAAACAAACAAAATAGTAATTCAATTTAACGTTTTAGGGACGGACCCTAAAACGTTAAATTTTTTATGTCTCTTTATTTTTTGATTTTCTGTACTTATTGGGTGATATCCCTACAATTTCCTTAAATGTTTTTGAATAATACTGAGTGCTGTTAAACCCGACCTGTTGCGCTATGATTTCTATTGATAAATCTGTTTTTATAAGCAATTCCTTTGAATTTTCCACTCTTTTTTTATTTATATATTCACTTACAGTACAGTTATAATATTTGTGAAATTTTTTATACAGGGAGCTTTTTGAAAGCCCTGTGTTTTTTGAAATTGTCTGGATACTTAAGTTTTTTCCGATATTGTCATTTATATAATCCGTGACACTTTTTATATATTTTTCAAAATTTGCATTTATCATATTTTCCAGAAGTATATATTTCACAAGCATAACCACTATGTTTTCAACACTATGGATTTTTTGAGAATCAAAAAAGGGTATCTGGTTGTAGAATATCTCGGATTTGTGAATGTCGATATCAAGGTCCTTTATCATATTTTTTATTTGTAAAAAATCAGTATTTTCTCTCATTTGTCCAAACAAAACATATCCCAGCAATATATTGTCGTGTATGATGGGGATTACCATATCCGTAAGTCCTGCGTGACATATATGTACCTCGGGTTTACCTGTGACAGAGGCTTGCTTTATAAGGCATTTTTCAGACAAATCACATTTCTTTTTTCCTTCCGGAGATGATTGTATCAGGTTGCAATAAGGATTTGGTATATGGTATCGGGGATTTACCATATCAGAGTAGTTGGCGGGTAATATAGCGATATTGATACCCGTTGCGTTATAGAAATCCTGCAAAGTATCCGAAAGCTTTTCATTATCTATATTTATAAACATATCATCACCTGAAATTCATTATAAAATATCCAAAAAGATTAGTCAATGGATTTTAACAATATTTTCTTTTGTGGAATATAGTTTAAAAATATAAGACGATTGATACTTGTGATATATAATGATTGTGGTTACAATTAAGATATAGAATTTGTATAATACAGGAGTGAGAATGTATGAGGATTTTGTTGATAGGCGCACATCAGGATGTTAATGAATTCAGGTGCGGAGGACTTGCTTCTAAGTATGCGAAGCTTGGTCATCAGGTGACATTTCTTAGCGTATGCAATGGTTGCGGCGGACATCATATAATGTCAAAAGATGAGACAGTTACAACCCGTGCAAAAGAGTCACAAAAAGTAGCAGAATTTCTTGGTATAACCTATGATGTGTGGGATATAGATGATTGCAGCGTGATGGCAGACCTTGAAACCAGAAGAAGAATGATAAGATATATAAGAAAAATAAATCCCGATGTGATTATAAGTCATCGTACCAATGATTACATGGCAGACCATCGGATTGTGGGTCAAATTGTGCAGGATGCATCCTATATGCTGATTGTTCCTCACGAGTGCCCTGATGCTCCTGCAATGAAGAGTATGCCCGTTATTCTTTATAATGAGGACGGATTTAGAAATCCACCCTTTAGCGCTGATGTGGTAATTGATATGGATGATGAAATCGATACAAAATTAAAAATCGCTGATATGAACAAATCTCAGGTATATGAGTGGCTTCCCTATACTTTTGGAACACTTGATAGTGTTCCTGAGGATGAAGTTGAAAGGTTTGAATGGCTTAAGGGTATGAATATTACAGAGAAAACCACAGATGAAGAAATCCTTTCGCTACCCTCTGAGTCGGGATATGCAATCAGATATGCTAAGCCTGCCGCTCAATTCAGAAAAGAGCTTATCAGACGCTACGGAGAAAAGCGCGGAAGCGAGATAAGATATGCAGAGGCATACGAAATATGTGAGTATGGTAAGCAACCTACAGAGGAAGAGCTCAAAATGATTTTTCCATTTTAGTAAATATAAAATTTCACGCGGAGGAAAATAATATGAATTTTACAAGTACAGTTAAAGGAAGTCTTTTGGATGAATTTTATCCTATGGGTTGGGATATGGAAAAAATCGACAAATGCTGTGATATGGGAGTAAAAAGAGAGGATTTCTGGCACAAGGATTTTTGCCCTGTTGAATGTGAGAGCCTTTCGGATTTCGATGTGTATATGGGACACGAAATCGCACTTCAGATAAAGACCTCAAAGGATAAAGGCGAGAAGATTGCTATGATACTTCCTGTGGGACCTATGGGGATGTACAAATGGGCTTCCTATTTCCTCAATGAATGGAATGTATGCTGTGACCATGTGTACACCTTCAATATGGATGAGTGGTCGGATAGTGAAGGAAATACACTTGATTCCAATGATCCTGCATCCTTCGAATACAGTATGAAAAAGGCATTTTTTGATAAATTGGGAGTAAATACAGTTCCCGTTGATCAAAGAAACTTTGCAACAAAAGAAAACCTTCCTACATATTCCGAAAAAATAGCTGATCTGAAAAAACAAGGAGCAAAGCTTGTACTTGTATTCGGCATAGGAAGAATGTGTCACATAGCATTCTGGGAGCCACAGTTTGGTGAAGAATTTGATACTGTAGACGATTGGAAAAAGCAATGTTATCGTATCGGGGCAAAACTTCATCCTCTTACCATAGAGCAAAATGCGATTACAAGCTTCAAGAGCAGAACCACACTTGTTCCTTGCAGAGCAAATACAATTGGTCCGGGATTATTCCTGCAGGCTGATTACATAATAGGTGGTGCAGATGGATTGTTTAATAGAGGGATGCAATGGCAGGGTATGAGTTTTCTTATGACTCTTCATTACGGTCCTGACAAGAGTGTTACATCATCATTTATTCCTACAATGCCCGGTAAACTCTTTTACCTCAAAGACCTTGCGGGTCCACTTAATGCTGAATGTAACTAATGTAGAATTTTTTGATACAGTATTGATTCAGGAGGAATTTCCTTATGAAAGAACTGAATTTTGAAGAACTTACAACCAGGCAAAAACTCGGAATGGTCTATACAGCAATTCTCCATGGCGAAATCAGCGAAGATGATGAGAAATTTGTCCTTGAACTTATAAAGGACCACTCACTTGGTGCTGTTTGGATTCAGCAGGGGTACGAAAATACCATTCCTATGCTAAAAAAAGTAAGGGAAATTGCAGATTATCCCATATTGATAATTACCGATGGCGAAAGCGGTGTAGGGAAATATCGTGTGGGAAAACACAATGCAGTAGGTACTACCGGTAGTGAAAAAAGCGCCTATATATTTGGAAAGACAATGGGTGTTGCCGCACGTGAAATGGGATACAATGTTGTTTGTAATCCCGTGATTGACTTAAAAGATGGCAGTATGCGTTGTTATGGCACTGATGCAGACAAGGTGACAAAACTTGCTATGTCTCAGGTAAGAGGGATGCACGATGGCGGTGTGCTTTGCGTGGCGAAGCATTACCCGGGTGGAAATGATGTTGGGGATATGGATTCTCATATGGCAGAAAGTGTTTCTGATGATACAAGAGAATCTTTGTTTGAAACACATCTTAAAC
>JAZSJF010000410.1:0-1794 GCA_045534195.1 Clostridia bacterium
AAAACATCAGTTTCATAGACAAGCCCCCCTTAAAAATTTTTTAAATTTATATATCTTTTTATCGGAATAATTATGAAAGTTCTTATCAAAAGTATACTGCTTTTGGTCTGTATTTACAAGCATTCTGCTATGATTTTTCGGGAATTTCAACAGTGGAATATTTTGGAAATCTGTCTATGTTTTTTCGGACTGGTCAGAAGTGGATTTATAGGATATAATAAAACTATACATTTGGAAATCACTGCCTTGTAAAGGAGGATGGTAACATGATGACAACAACAAAGATCAGCGAAATTTTCCATATTGTAAAAGGGGAACACGGCGATCCCCACACCGTACTGGGGATGCATGAAGTAGAACAGGACGGAAAAAAAGTGGTGAGCGTGCGCGCATTTATGCCCGGCGCAGAAAAGATTACTGTGATCGACTTTAATCAGAAGAGAAAAAAATATCCTATGGAAAAACTCCATGAGGACGGATTTTTTGAAGTGACCATAGAAGACAGGGAAGAATGGTTCCGCTATCAGCTGGAATATACAGATTATACAGGCAATATCTGGAAGGGGTATGACCCTTATTCCTTTGAGCCTACCATTTCCGATTATGACAGATATCTTGAAAGGCTTGATGTTTTTTATGAAGGGTTCAGGACACTTTGGTTTAAATACAATAAGCCTCACGGATTTGATGTGCAGGATATAAGGATAGGCGGACTTATACAGAGGACAAAAAACTGCAGACAAAGACTCACAGATTTCTGTGAAGGAAAAATTACTCAGATTCCGGAACTTGATGAACACCAGATTAATAAGCATCCAGGTACATTTAACTGGTGGAAAAACTGTGTAACCGTAAATAATATATAATCAAAAAAAAAGAAAGGAAAATGAAAAATGAAAAAACTTGTTTCACTTATGCTTGTTGTTGTAATGATTTTATCTGTATTTTCTTTTAATACAGTTTTTGCAGATTCAATCAGTGTTACAATCAACGGCAAAGCACAAAACTACGATGTGATGCCTGTTATAGAAAACGGCAGAACACTTGTTCCTATGAGAGGAATCTTTGAAGCACTTGGTGCAGAGATTAACTGGGATGATGCTTCAAAGACCGTTACCGGTACAAAAGACGGTACAAATGTAGTCCTTCAGATAGGAAATAATGTTGCGAAGGTTGACGGCAAAGAGGTTACTCTTGATGTTGCGGCTAAGATTCTGGAAGGCAGAACCATGGTTCCTGTAAGGTTTATTTCTGAGTCTTTGGGATGCAAGGTGGACTGGGATGCTGATGCAAGAAATGTTATCATCACTTCAGGCTACAGAATGGCAAAACTTATTTCTGATTATCACAGAAAAGTTCCTACAGAGTTTGAAAAATCCAACGACCTTTATGACAACTACTTCTTCAAGTCACTTACAATCGAAGAACAGGAAGTTGTCTATCAGGAAGTAAAGAGCCAGGGCGAAGTGGTTTGTACTGAAGAGGAATTCACCTCAAAACTTCTTCCGGTTCAGGGTGAAAAATATGGTAACTATGAAGTGGTAAGTGTTGAAGGTCAGAACTTCAAAACTGCCATCAGAGCAAAATGTACTACTGCAACTCCCGAAAAAAGTGCAAATCTTATTATAAAAACTGCTGCAACACCCGAAAGAAACCCGGGTGACGGTGTTAATAAAAACGACCAGATGCTTCTTGCATTCAGAATGAGATGTGTAGAAGGCGGAGATGAAAACGGTGTGGGCAAAATTCAGTTCCAGATAGAACATCCCGTTTCATTCCAGAAAGCACTTTTCA
>JAZSJF010000048.1:0-3037 GCA_045534195.1 Clostridia bacterium
TTTGCCGACTGTACAACAGGCGAAATCAAGGACAAAGAGAAACTCAGTTCAGTCCTTAAAGAAGACCAACTGGAACTTATCACATCAAAAAAAGAAACTGTAAAAATCAAATTCAAGTTATATGAACTCTGGCAAGACGGAAAAGAAATTGTAAATTCTATATTTGATTGACAGAATATCATAAACTGCAAAAAATCCTCTGCGTATTTGTTTATGCAGAGGATTTTTATTTATTTTTCTCTGTGATGTGTAACATTGTCAGGAAGTATATCAAGAGGAAGTTCTTTGAAGTTAAGCACTTTAAACTGTGATATTTCTATTGTCTGATTTTCATAACCGCCTATGAATGAAACCTTATTGATTTTACCATAAGATGGGACACGGATATAATATGTAGTCCAGGATGAACCGGCTTTCAGTTGTTCGTAATGAATTATCTCGCCGTCTGATGATGAAAGTTCTATTCCGAGACTTCCGTAACCTATTTCATAATCGCACTTTGTAGCGCGAAATACCACCTTTATACAAAGATTGTCCAGTGAACCAAGTTCGGGAAAACGGTTGTATTCAAATCTGAAGTCTTTTTCATTCTGCAACTTCTTTCTGCAATCCATAGAAAGTGCAGTACCATAGATGATATCATCAGGCTTAACAACTCTTATCTCACCGTATTCAGTGCCTATCTTCTTTCCGTTGTCAAATATAACCGGCTCGTCGAGAATAAGTTTTTTGTCAATATATCTGTCAAAAAATTCTCCCGCTCTTTCTGTCAACTGGCTTTTTTTACCGATACCTTTTATATGTACTGTTTTTGTTTCTTCATCCCATATTACTTCCGCACCGAAGGCTTCGGAAACAAATCTTACCGGAATAAGTGTTCTTCCGTTTACAATCTGTGAAGGAACATCCAACTTATACGGAACTCCGTTTACATAAGCATCATAAAACCCTACCTTAAGTTTCACCGAAACTCCGTCAAGTTCACCGGTAACCTCGCTTTTTAACGGGTCCCATGTAACATTTGCACCAAGCATCTCAAAAAGCCCTCTCATAGGTACTATTACCCTGTCATTGAGAAGTACGGGCATCTGATCAAAAGAACACAGAGTGCCGTTTACTGTCATATCTATTCTTGTTTTCACTTTCTTTGCCGCAAAAACAGATGTAGATGTAATAATTAATATAATTATCAGAAATAATGCAATAATCTTTTTCATAATAATCCTTTCAAAAAAATGAGTATGTCCAATCGGAACATACTCATTATATCACATAAATACTAATTTGTCACTATCAAATTATTGGATTATTATTTTCTTTCAGCATATTCTGAAGTTCATTGATATCTATATCACTTACAGATACATTGTTATCTATACTGAGTGATGCGGCATAGCCCGCCGCTTCTCCGGTAAGTGCACATACTGGAATCACCCTTGTTATCTCCCATCCGTCACCGTATGCAGAAATTATTCTTCCTGCACAAAGAAGATTTGGATAGGATTTATTGTACAATGTTCTGTATGGAAGTTGAAAATGCCCAACGGCAACACCGTTATCAAGTCTTGCTCTCCAGTCACCGAATGAACCTATAGCGTCATCAAATTTCTGTCCGTCCTCATTTCCCGAAAACTCATATTCACCCTTAAGTCTTCTTGTTGTACGGAACTGTGCTATTGTGGGAAGTTGTGTGACAATTCTCTCTTTTATATCAAGACAGCGAAGTTTCTCAAGAAACAATTCTCTTCCCTTCAATGTCATCTCTGTTACATCCTCAGCAGACAATCCTTTGAGTTTTCTCTGCCCCTCAGGTTGCCCTTTTCCCCATGTACCAGATCCTGCCGCCTGATTTTTGATAACAAAACTTGCATTTTCATCTTTGGCAAAATATTCCTCAACATATTCTCTTTTTATGCACTGTGCAATAAAGGAAAGCCAGTTTTCTCCGTCTTCGGTAGGCACACCTGCACGATGAAGGATATCCGCATCCCCTGATGCATCAATTACAACTTTTGCGCCGTAGTAAACTCTCCCCTCTTTTGTTTCACATACAACCCCCTTAACGGTATTTCCTTCCATCACGGGGAATGTGGCAAGTGTATCGAGTATTATATCAACATTATTTTTCTTAAGATATTCGTCAATAAGGATAACAAACATATTGTTGGAAAACTTACCTGCATAAATCTTATCTTCCACACATTCCGCACCGTTAAGCCATTCTTCAGGCACATTATGGAAAGACTCGGATGCTGCAAGTCTGATAAGTTCTTCACAGACTCCCCCCATCATCTTATGACCGTCACAGTCACACAAAGGCTCGTAAAAATTGATAAGTCCCATTGTTGCAAGTCCGCCAAAGGCAATGGTTTTTTCGATAATGAGGGTTTTTTTACCGTATCTTGCCGCTGATACTGCGGCTGCAATACCGGCAATGCCGCCACCAACAACTACCACATCATAATCTTTCTTTTTTATAACAGGTCTGTTATCTGTAATATTCATAATTACCTCCTCAAACCAAAGGTCCGTTTGATATAAGAAGAACTATATCCTTATCAGAAGTGTTTTTTACTTTAACATCACCGCATACGGATGAAAGCATATACTGTTGCGCTTTGGAAATTCTGAATGTTTTGCCGTCACAGACGAATTCACCTTCACCGTCAAAGACATACACGCCCTTATATACACCGTTATTTCTGATTGTATACTCACCTGACACTTTTACCTTATGCATCTTAAAGCAAGGAGTATCTTCGTAGGAAATAATTTTGTATTCTGTATAATCCGAAGTTTCGTCAATGATTTCCGGTTTCATACGGAGTTTTTCTGCCACTTCATCAGTCATACCGTCATAATTGAAACAATCAAGCATTTTTTCAAAACCGATGCCCTGATGCACCATAAAGTCATCAATCTGAAGTCCTGACGGAGTTGATCTTTCTGTACGGAGTGTATAATCAGTCGGCTCCTGAATTTCTGTAAGGAAACAGCCTGCACCGATAGCATGAGGCATACCGCCTTGGATAAGAAA
>JAZSJF010000411.1:0-2280 GCA_045534195.1 Clostridia bacterium
GATGATGGTATAAAAGTAGTAATCAATGGTAATGAACAGAGTTATGATGTGATGCCGCAGATTATATCGGGCAGAACATTGGTTCCTATGCGCGCTATATTTGAAGCGCTCGGAGCAGATGTTACATGGATTGACCCTACAAAGACTGTAGTGGGAAGCCGTGACAGAAAGTATATCAAACTTAGAGTTGATTCCGATACATATTTTGTGAATGGTATCGAGCAGGAAAAAAAGATGGATGTGCCTGCTACAATCATAAACGGCAGAACGATGGTTCCCGTAAGATTTATTGCAGAAGCCTTTGGTGAAAGTGTAGCCTGGAACGGCGATACAAGAACAGTAGAAATCACAAGTGATTATCTTGATAAGGTTGCCGTATCTCCAAAACTTGCCAAACTCCCGAGCACACTTCACAGAGATATTCCAAAGACATTTACTAAATCAAATGACCTGAACGACCTTATATTCTACGACGAAGAAAAGAAAGAAGATATACCTCAGGACATTCTCAGACTTCTCCCTGCGGGAACTACAATATTCAGTCCTGAAGAATTTATAAATAATTTTTCTTTTGAATCACCGGGCAAAAATGCTCTCAAATCTCAATGGGGTTATGCCGAGAAGGTGTCTGTTGAAGGGCAGAGTTTCACAGAAGCAATGAGAGTTCATACAGAGACGGTTCCTGAAAGTACAAATAAGTTTGTATCTGCTTACGGAAAGGTCCTTGAAGGTAAATGTAATCCGGGAGATAAACTTCTCTTTACATGTAAAGTTCGTCTTGTAGAAGGCGGTATGGCAGGTGCGGGACAGATTTATCCTCAGATTCAGGAAAATGTCAGCGGTAAATTTAAAAAGATTCTTTTTAAACCTATTGCAATTACAGAGAAATGGCATACAATCTATTTCCCGTTTGAATATGCAGAAGCACACGATGATTTTGTAATGAGATTCGGCTACTGCTATGCTCCTCAGGTAATAGATATTGCAGATGTGAAGCTTATAAACTACGGTCCTCAGGTGCTTGGGGATTATGTCCTTCCTGAAGATAACGGAGAAATCAAGGACGAACTTTTAAAAGATGCTCCATGGAGAAAAGAAGCCCTCCAGCGTATAGAAAAGGTGAGAAAAGGTGACTTCAGGGTAGTTGTCAAGGATAAGGACGGTAATGTTATCCCTGATGCAGATGTAAACTTTGATATGTTTGAATCTGCGCTTCCTCTGGGAACAATTCTTGGTCCTAACCAGACACCTGTAAGAGAAGGCTATGAAGAATACAACAGACAGATGGCAAAATACTTCAATGCAGGTGTTGTAGAGCATAATATGAAGTGGGGGCCATACGAAGAAGACGACGGTGCAAAGGCAAGAGAATTTGTAAATATCGCAAGAGAAAACGGTATGATATATTTCAGAGGTCATACTATGATTATGGACTATCATAAGACTTCTACTCCTACAATACTTCTTCCTAAAGACCTTGTGGACAGTTATGACGATATAGACTATGTGGATACAAGAGTCAAGGACTGGATTTACAAAGTATCTGACAAATTTGCGGGAGAAGTGTATCAGTGGGATGTTGCCAATGAAATTATCACCGGTACAGGTTCACACGACAGCGGTATATACAGAAATGTAGGTCCGCATTATTATGACAAGATATTTAAGTGGGCAAGAGAAATGAATCCTAATTCCGAACTCTTCTATCTTGAAGGCGGCGGAATATATGATAAAAATCTTCAGTATACAAAAGCCGTTGAAAATCTCTTCAAAAATGAAAACCGCTTTGATTCACTTGGTTTCCAGGGACATTTTGGTACACAGTGGATTGCTCCTACAGAGCACGACAGAATGTTTAACGAACTTGTATCAAAATACGGCGGAAATATGGCTATTACCGAATATACCATTTATACAGGTGACGAAATATTTGTTGCAAACTACACAAGAGATTTCTTTATTATTGCACTTGCAAACGAGCATGTAAATACTCTTTGTCTCTGGGGATTCAAAAAGACAAAGCCAACAGCAAACAAAGCCCTCACAGATGCAGAGTACAATCTTACTAAATCAGGTGAGCAGATTGTTGACCTTTATTACAACAAGTGCTTCACTCACGATGCAAAAGCAAAAACAGATGCAAAGGGCGAAGGCTCAATCAGAGGTTTCTACGGAAACTATGATGTAACAGTAAGCCATAACGGAAAGACAAAGACTGTTATGGCGGCATTCCACAAAGGATATGAGAATGTACTTTAAATTACCCTTGATTAAGGAGAA
>JAZSJF010000132.1:0-3152 GCA_045534195.1 Clostridia bacterium
AATATATCATATATTTTTTTAAAAGTCCAGTTGTTTTTACACCTATTTATACATAATGAAAATGGGGTATGTCCGGATAACAATTACTAAACTTTAAGGACTTATATTTTTATACAATATTCCAAGATAAATACGGAATATCTCCTCTTAAGTATCGTAAAAAATTTGAAAATCGGATATAAAATACAAAGGAGATGTAAAAATATAGTTTTTAAATCTCCGCTTTTTAAAAGATATTTGACTTATCAGAGTCCGAGAGTTCTCAGATATTCTCTGCTTCTTCTTACAGATTCGAGAGGTTCATAGTCAGGATGTCCGTCCTGTTCTACAATAAGATACTCTACACCAATCTCTTTTGCTGATTCGATTATTGAAGGGAAATCCTGCTTACCTTCACCAAGAGGTTTGAACTTAAAACCATTTTCATCTCTTGTAGGCTTCTTTGATTCGTTACCTGATTCATCAATAAGTGCATACATAGCAGCCTTAACAGATTTGTCTGCAACAAAATCCTTAAGGTGAAGCACCGGAATATTGCCTTTGTATCTCTTGATGTATTCTGACGGATCATAACCTGCATATTTACACCAGCAGGTATCCACCTGAGCAAACATTTCATCATCAGAAAATTCCTTGTGGAATAAATCAAGAAGGAATTCATCATTATATGTTTCAAATTCGAATTCGTGGTTATGGTATCCCATTTTTACGCCGATTTTTGAAAGTGCTTTTGCAACAGTTTTGATTTCTTTTACTGTCTGTGCAAAGGCTCCTGTATCTGCCTGTTTTTCTCTTGCCATCCATGGAATGATGGAATATTTGATTCCAAGTCTTTTCTGGAAGTCAACCATTGCTTCTTCATCTTCCAGGAATGCTTCATATTTCTGATGAACAGATACACATTCAAGGTCATATTTTTCGAGCAATGCTTTGATTTCATCTGCATCGTGTCCGTAGTAACCTGCAAATTCAACCACATCATAACCCATTTCTTTTACTTTTTTGAGAGTACCTTCAAAATCTTTCTGCATATCATCTCTTACAGAATAAAGTTGAAGACCGATTTTAAATTCTGCCATATTGCCCTCCTATTATAATTCAGGAATTGTAATTTCCACTTCTCTGCCAAGTTCACTTGATTTAACGATACCGTCAATGATTGCCTGATTGATAATAATCTGATCAATCGGAACAGGTGATGGTGTGCCGTTCTTGACTGCATCAAGGAAACTTCTGATCTTTCTGTCAAAGAGAGGTTCAGGAGTTTTCTTCAACGGAATTTCTGTTTCTACCTGATTACCGCCGATTTCCTGATAAAGTTTGAGAGGAGTCTTGAATGTACCGTTCCAGCATTCTGTAGATGGAACCTTAAGACCGCCCTTTGTACCGAGGATAAGTGTATCACCTGATGTATCCATATTCATAGCCCAAGAAATTCTGAAGTCGATAACAAGTCCGCCTTCCATTCTGATAAATGCTGCCGCAAAGTCATCAACACCGAACTTTGATGCATATTCAGGATGTGCAGGATAGTAATTAGGATCTTTACCGAAGAAATCTGACTTATAACCTGTTACTGTAAGTGGCTTAGGATAGCCGATTGCATTTAATACAAGGTCAAGTGAATAACATCCGATATCACCCAATGCACCGATACCGCCTGTTTCTTTTTCGATAAATGTTGTACCGTAAGGTGTAGGAATACCTCTTCTTCTTCCGCCGCCTGTCTGGATATAGTAGATATCGCCGAGAACGCCTGAATCAACGATCTTTTTGATATTCTTCATATCTTCGTCAAATCTTGGCTGGAAACCGATAGAAAGGACTTTGCCGCTTCTTCTTTCGGCTTTCATTATTTCTATACCTTCTTCAAGTGTTACACAAAGAGGTTTTTCAAGCATAACATGTACACCATGGTCAAGTGCATATACAGCACATTCTGCATGTGTAGCGTTGTATGTACAGATATTGACTGCATCCACATCTGCATTGTCTATAAGGTCTTTATGGTCCTTATAGAATTTCACATTTGTACATTCAGGATAATCCGCCATAAACTTTTCTGCTTTGCCCGGAACTAGGTCAGCAGCAGCCACAACTTCAACATCAGGCATCTTTACAAGGGATTTCATATGTGCAGCAGCAATCCATCCTGTACCTATAATACCTACTTTAATCTTTTTTGATGAGTCGATTTCCACTACATCATTATTTTCTTTAAACTTATCAAGCATTTCCTGTTCTGTTGCCATTATTATCTCTCCTTTTATAATGTAATCGTTTACAATGATTGCGTACACAATCGGATTGTAATCGTTTTCAAAAGTATTATAACATATATGGTTCATTTGTCAATAGTTTTTTTAATAAAAAAACGGGGAGTGAAAACATAAGCAATTCACATCCCCGAAAATCATCCTTCCCCACTACATAAGGACAGGTTGTATCTGTTTTCCGTTTACCGCAAGTGACAATGTATCACTGATAAGATTCATCTTTGCCACAAGTGATGTAGGTTTCTTTTCACAGTCATCCTGACCGAAAGGAACAAAAAATACATTTTTTGTATTCATAAGAATACCGATATTTTTGAGACTTGCAGAAAGTCCGTCATTTGTAGAAACCGCTATTATAAGCGGATTGTCATTTCTTAAATTTGCCTTTGCAGCCATTGCCACACAACTGTCTGTCATTGCATATGCAATTTTTGAAAGAGTGTTTCCCGTACATGGAGCAATAATCAGAGCATCAAGGATGTTTTTTGGTCCTATAGGCTCTGCATCCCTGATAGTGGTAATTATATCTCTGGATGCTATTTCCCTTATTTTGTTTATCCACATATCCTTTTCGCCAAAACGGGTATCTGTACAGAAACTCATTTCACTCATAACAGGATATATCTCACACCCCATATTGCGCAAATTCTCCATCTGAGGAACTACCTTTGAGAAGGTGCAGAATGAGCCTGTCATGGCAAACCCGATATTAAGTCCTTTAATATCCACTTTTACACCTCGCTTAAAACCTTATAACTCATTCAATATATTTACAATTGTATCTTTGATATACACCGCCGCACTTGCGGGAGCACATTTTCCCGGAAGTCCTCCGCCATTTATCAACTTAAGTCCGTAAATCCGGGATTTATCAAT
>JAZSJF010000068.1:0-6329 GCA_045534195.1 Clostridia bacterium
TTACCGTAATCTTCGCCCATATCGCAGATTACTTTAAGAGAGTCATAGAGCCAGTCTTTCTTAAGATAAAAATTGATAAATCCCGGACCTGCAATTTCGGCTTTTTCAATATATGTGTTTTCAAATGCAAAATTATCCAAAAGAAGATTTGCAGTTACTACAGGAGCCTTTTTTACAAGTTTGGTGATTTTCATGGCAATATTTGAAGAAAAGTCTCCGTTTTTCTTTTCTTTTGGAATTTCAATTTCAATTTCCTGATTGAATCCCTGATCGCCAAAGGAAATTTCTCCTTTTTCTTCAAGTGATACAAGAGCATTTTTTATTACCAATGCGATTTCGTTTTTTATATTTGCGATAATATCCATAGTAAATTTTCCTTTCTTATGCATTTTTTATACTTATGTCAAATGTATTTGAACCAAGGTATTCTTCGTTGATGTCAATGTTGTATTCTATGTTGATATGTCCGCCGTTGTCATCAATATCCACATCCATTTTGTCTGTGAGTATTCCCACTACAAGATTTCCGAATCCGGTATCATAGTATGATGTGGTTTTTTTGTCTTTTATAAAGAGCATCTGGTTGTTTACCATACCGTTTCTTATGAGAGTGACTTTTTTCGGTTCTATTTCAAGTGTGGTGGTAGTGCCTGTCATACCTGTCATTTCTGTTTCTTCGTATGTGGCATAGTATTTCGAATTATCTTTATAAAACAAACCTTCTGTCATAAGTTCAATATCTGTATTTTCATCAAACTGGGACTGCAGGCCTTTTATAGAGATAAGCACATTTCTCTTTTTCATATGTCCTCCTAAAAAATCTCTATTTCTATCTTCTGTACGGAATCGTCAATCTTTCTTCCGAGGAATTTGTCTGCTACATTTGTGAAGTTTTCCACAGAATCACTGACAAAAAACTTGTACTGGTCTTTCATTTTTGAATCAGAAAGCATATCCATATTTTTAAGATATTCCGACACAAACTGTGCGGTGGCTGCTCCCGCATCTATAAGTTTCACATTTTCTCCTACCACTCTTTTTATAGTGTTTGTAAGAAGAGGGTAGTGGGTGCATCCCAGTATAAGTGTATCCACTTCTTTTTCGATAAAAGGCTTGAGATATTCTTTTGCAATAAGATAACTTGCTTCTGTATCTGCCATATCATTTTCTACAAGAGGTACAAACATAGGACATGCCACAGAAGTGGTTTCTATCATTGGGGCAATTTCTTTTATTGCCTGTTCGTATTTGCCGCTTTTTACTGTACCGCTTGTTCCGATTATTCCTATTTTGTTGTTTTGTGTAGCATTGACCGCACTGATTGCAGATGCATCTACTACGCCGATGATGGGGATGTTGTAAATCTTCCTGAGTGTAGGTATAGCAACGGTACTTACTGTGCCGCAGGCGATAACTACTGCCTTGATGTCGTGAGTCATAAGGAAGTTCATATCATCAATGGCATATTTTTTGATGGTTTCGGGAGAACGTGTGCCATAAGGCACTCTGCCCGTATCTCCAAAATATACGATGTTTTCGTCCGGTAGTTTTTTCATCAGTTCTTTTACGAAGGTAAGTCCTCCCACACCCGAGTCAAAAACGCCTATGTACTTATTATCCATATAAGTTACCCTTTCTTAAACCGGTTTACTTCAGTGCAAATTCTATTACACTGTCGAGAATTTCTGCATAGGACATACCCTCGTTCATAAACAACTTAGGATACATACTTATGCTGGTGAATCCGGGTAAGGTATTGATTTCATTTATTCTTATGATTCCCTTTTTGTCATCACAGAAAAAGTCAACTCTTGAAAGTCCGGTGCCGTCCAGTGCTTCAAAGGCTTTTATTGCAAGATTTCTGATTTTTTCTTCACAGTTGTTTTCAAACTTTGCGGGAATTACAAGACCGCTTTCCACTTTGTCTGAGTATTTTGCTTCAAAATCATAAAACTCATTCGCTGCAAGAATTTCTCCCACACAGGATGCCTTGATGTTTCCGCGTGTTCCCATTACTGCACATTCTACCTCGCGGCCTGTAAGAAATTCTTCTACTATAATTCTTCTGTCATATGTAAATGCTGTTTTTACAGCATCTTCAAGTTCTTCTCTTGTTTTTGCTTTGCCGATGCCTATTGATGAACCGGCATTGGACGGTTTGATAAACATCGGATATCCCAGTTTGGTTTCACATTCGTCCATGATAGAGTCGAGGTCTGACAGTTGATAGTCGTTTATTGTTACCCAGTCTGCCTGGTCTATACCTGCATCTTTGAAGATGATTTTTGTATATGCTTTATCCATACTTACACATGAACAAAGCACACCTACGCCAACATATTTCATTCCTGCAAGTTCCAGAAGTCCCTGAAGTTTGCCGTCTTCGCCGTTTGCACCGTGAAGAACGGGGAAGACTACATCAACTTTAATTTTTGATATATTGCCGTCTTTATCTGTTACCAAAAACGAACTGTCTTTTTCTCCCAGATTAAGAGAAATGTTTTTAAGTGAATCTGAATACCAGTTATCATTTATGATAAGGTCTGTATCTTCGTCAAAGAGACGCCATCTTCCGTCTCTTGTGATTCCTATTGTAGTGATATTGTATTTATCCTTGTCGAGATTGTTGAGTACGGATGTAACGGATCTTAAAGAGATTTCATACTCGGTGGATTCTCCGCCAAACAGTACACACAGATTGATTTTTTTTGTCATAATATACCTCCGCAAAGACTTGAAAATATACATTATATAATAGTATATCATAAATAATTTCAAAATTAAATAGGTATAATGAAAAAAATTATACAAATTTTCAAAAAAAACATTGTCATTTTTTTATTATATATGATATACTTAATTTAATTAAACAAACGGAGTAATAAAAATGGCAGGACTGAAGATAAATTTAAAGAAAATTCAACAAATCCCACTGTCCGTGCTATTTGTGGACAAATATATGATCAAGGTCAATCCTACATATGTTAAAGTGTATATCTATGCTTTGAGACTGAGTTTTGACAGTTCAAAGAGTTTTTCTCTTGATGCAATTGCAGAAAGTCTTGATATTCTTGTGAGCGATGTGATAAATGCACTGATATACTGGGATAGTCAGGGTGTGGTTAAGTTTTCTCAGAACGGAGATGACTATGTACTTGAGTTTGTGGATTTCTCCGAAGAAAAAAAGACAGAACCAAAGGAAACACCTTTCAAGAAACCTACATACACATCCCGTGAAATAGATACAACTATCAAATCAAATGCAGAACTCAAGCAAATGTACAAAGTGGCAGAAAGTATACTGGGTAAACCGTTGTCACCGTCAGAAGTAAAGACTCTTTACGGTTTTTATGATTACCTTTCTTTGCCTGCAGATGTGATTCTTGTTATCGTAGAGTATTGCACATCTATGGAAAAGACAAGTGTAAGATATATGGAAAAAGTGGCAATCAACTGGTCAGAAAGCGGGATTACCAACTTTGATGCTGCACAGGCGCATCTCAATGCATTGAAAGAACAGAATGAAATTATCGGAAATATCAAGAAGATTCTTCAGATATCCGGAAGGAAGTTTACCGATTCGGAGATGAAGTACATAAATGACTGGCTAAACAACCTTAAAGCCACACCGGAACAGATAAAAGAGGCTTATGATGTGACAATTCTTAACACTTCCAAACTGTCGTATCAGTATATGAATAAAGTCCTTATATCCATTGTCAACGGAACCAAACCGGAGACGAAAGAACCGGTGAGAAAGGTGAGAACAAACTTTAACAATTTCTCATCGGGAAGAAAGATGACCGACAGAGAAAAGGATCTTTTGCAAAGACAGATGGAAGTCCTTTCCAAAAAAGCAGATTGAGAGGGTGAGATGTTATGAATATTGACAGTGAAGCACTGAGAGAGTTGAAGGATCAACTTTCAAGAGAAAGAACAAAAAGAGAACATGATGCTCTGGAAGAAAAAAACAGAATATATGCCCTTTATCCGGAAATAGAAGAAGTGGATAAGGAAATATCTCTCACAGCCCTGAAAACTGCATACAAAATCACCGAAACAGGCAGAACTGTTGAAGATGTAGCCAAAGAAATGGTGGATACACTTAACAGACTTAAAGCACAGAGAAAAGCGTATTTGCAAAAGTATAATATTCCCGAAGATTATGCCAAACCGAAATATTCATGTGAAGAATGTTCGGATACAGGGTTTAAAGACGGGAAGATGTGTATCTGTCTTAAGAAAAAAATTGCAGAATATGTGTATTCTAAGTCTACAATCTCTCTTATTAATAAAGAGGATACATTTGATGTGTTTAATCTTGAGTATTATTCCGACAATACAGATCCGGAAATCGGTGTATCGCCAAGACTGGCGGCGAATGCGGTGTATATAGCCTGCAAGAATTTCTGTGATAATTTTGAAACCGAAAGAAGAAGTCTTTATATATACGGCCCTACGGGAGTGGGCAAGACTTTTATAACAAGTTGTATCACAAATGAACTTCTGAAAAAAGGAATAGCGGTGCTTTATCACAGCGCTTATCGTTTGTTTGGATTTGTTGATGATTATAAGTTTAACAGAGTGCCGAGAGATAAGTATAAGACGGAGTATGATCTTATATATGATGCAGATTTGCTGATAATAGATGATCTTGGTACAGAGTTTATAAACTCCAATTCTCAGGCAGTGCTTTTTGATATTCTCAATACCCGTTATCAGACAGGCAAAAAGACTATCATCAGTACAAATCTTTCGCTGGCTGAAATAGACGGAGTTTATTCAGAAAGAATTTCATCAAGAATTGCAGGAAATTACATTACTTTGAATTTGTTTGGTGAAGATATAAGATTTAAGTAATAATACTAATACAACAAGGCATCCTGCCTATAAGCGGGATGCCTTGTTGTGTTGTTGTATGAGTGTTTGGGAGAGGAAATTACTGACAAATTTATGGATATTATATATATTTTCTCCTTTCCGGTTTGCGATAAGAGTATTTGGGAGAGGAAAAATGCTCTGTAACGAGCAAACAGAGCCAAAGTTGTATAATGAGCACCCCGAGAGGACGCTATATACGGTTTTAAAATATGAATTATGCATCATTCTTCAGAAAAATTTTCAGACATACAGGAAGTATAGTCTTCAAATTTTCTTCGCCTGACATCAGAATTCATTGTTTTAAAACTTACTTTTAAAATTGTTTATAAAAATTAATTATCGTATAAAGCGCCCTCTTGGTGTGCTCTACGCAGGCGAATGTTTGTTCGTAGCAAACCGGAGTAAAAAAGAAGAAATCCGACACGAGCCGGATTTCAACCGAAAAAGAAACTACTGACAAATTTATGGATATTATTATATATATTCCTTTCCGGTTTGCGATACAGAGTATTTTTCCCTCCCAAATCACATGTATTTTTTCATATGCTCCATAGCACTCTTTTCAAGCCTTGATACCTGCGCCTGTGAAATACCTATCTCTTCTGCCACTTCCATTTGTGTTTTTCCTTTAAAAAATCTTAACGATACTATTCTCTTTTCTCTTTTATTAAGTTTTTTGATGGCTTCCTTAAGGGATATTTCTTCTATCCAACTTTCATCGTTGTTTTTGTCATCGCCAATCTGATCCATTACATATATTGCATCACCGCCGTCATTGTATACCGGCTCATACAGAGAAACCGGATCCTGAATGGCGTCAAGAGCCAGTGCTACATCCTCTTTATCTATACCGATTTCTTTTGCAATGTCTGCAACGGTAGGCTCTTTTTCATTTTTTGCAGTAAGTATTTCTTTTGCCTGAAGAGCCTTGTATGCTATATCTCTCAGTGAACGGCTTACTCTTATGGAATTGTTATCTCTTAAGTATCTGCGTATTTCACCTATTATCATAGGCACTGCATAAGTGGAAAATTTTACATTAAGACTTGTATCGAAATTATCTATTGATTTAATCAATCCTATGCATCCCACCTGAAAGAGGTCATCTACATTTTCTCCTCTGTTTGAAAATCTCTGTATAACTGACAATACAAGCCTGAGATTGCCTCTTACAAATTCCTCTCTGGCATAAGTGTTTCCTTTTTTTATTTCTTCAAATAATCTTGATTTTTCTTCGTTGGTGAGAGTGGGGAGTTTAGAAGTGTTTACACCGCATATTTCCACCTTGTTCATAATCTCTCATCTCCTTATGACTGTATATAAAAATTATCCCTCTTTATTTGTTGTTTTATACCCTGTTTGTGTTGACAAAATTCACACCTGTTTATATAATGTAGATAATAATGTTTCGGAGGTCACTATGGATTATATCAAAATTACTATATATA
>JAZSJF010000134.1:0-8173 GCA_045534195.1 Clostridia bacterium
GGCAAGAGAAATATTCTCTCCGTTTCTGCACATATCTCTTACTCTTATGATACGGCGGTTTGTGATATAGCGGTTTACCGTCATACCCGTTTCCGCCTTGAACACTCTGCACAGATGGCATTTGGATATAAAGAATTCCTCTGCAATCTGGTCAAGGTTTTCTATACCTGAAAGATGCTTGTCGATATAGCGCATAATACTTTTTATAAGGTCACTCTTTATAGCACCCTGATCCTGGGAATGGGTTTCGGATTTGTGAAGGATATAAAGCATCTCCACAAGAATGGCTTTTATCACAATTTCATTATCCTCATCCTTTGAATTTATCGCATACTGCTGAAGTCTTTCAAAAGCATCCCAAAGCCCTGATTTGCGCACATAATCCCCTTTGATAAGGTTGCCTTCGCCAAGTTTTTTCTCCGCAAAAGTTTTCATATATTGCTCACAGTTAAGTTCCTTAAACACCTGAGGATTGATATTCAGAACTATTCTTGTGTATTTTTCTTTTTTCAGATGTACTGTCTGATGCATTTCGTTGTTTTTTATAACAAGAGTATCATAAGGATTCAGGTGATATGTACTTCCTTCCACAAAGAAGTTTACATCCCCTTCCAGAAACATATATATTTCATAACTGTCGTGATTGTGAAGAAGACAGTTGTCCACTTCCGTTGTCATATCCATTTTGTAAGAAAATCTTATTCTTTCGTCCTTTGATGCCCACAAAACAAAATTTCTGTCCATATTATTACCTCTTTATTGTTTCGCTTGGTTCGATTTGGCGGTGTTTATTGAAGAAATAAGTAAACGTCTGATTTTGCTGCAAGCACCATACATTTCTTTATACTCCTCAACGCTAATCATTTCAGTATCTTTAAACAAACACAACCAATAATCACTCTCATAGCATTCCTTCAGAGCAATCTGAAATTTATTTATAAAATCCGCCTTGCTTGAAGCATAATTAGCCTCATGTATATTGGCTCCTATACTCGTACCACTTCTCAATAATTGATTCAACAGAACATTTCCCTTTCGCCCATCTTTTACCTTTGTACACAAATTTACAATATCTACCGCAAATTCCTTGGATAATTTCACAAGCATATTCTCTTTCATAAAATTCACCCCGATAAATGAATTGACAACTTGCATTGTCATGAATTGGATTTCATCCATGAATAGTTGCTGTCGCAACGTGAATTAAATTGCCTTTTATGCACTCAAGTGCAATTCATGAGTTTTATAACTCAATTCATGAAATCTCTGATTTCAATTTATGCCGAAGGCAATTCACTGATATTCAATGCTATAATGTACCTGAGTACATTATAGCATTGAATATCAATATTTGCAATGTTTTTCATCAATATTCATAATGGAAATTTCCATAATTTTGTGATATACTTTTGTTGTATATTGAATTACAGTAATTTTCTGTAATTTTTAAACTTCTAATTAAGAAAGGATTTTTAATTATGGACAAATTAAAAGTAGGTATTATCGGTGTGGGAAATATGGGTTCTGCCCATCTCAAAAACATCAAAACAGGTCAGGTTCCCAATATGGACTGCGTAGCAGTTTGTGACTCTTCCGAAGCAAGAAGAACTTCTCTCAAGGAACAGTATCCTGATCTTGAAGTGTTTGCAAATGCAACAGACCTTTATAAATCAGGTCTTATTGATGCAGTTATCATCGCTGTTCCTCACTACGACCATTGTCCTCTTGCTATAGAAGCATTCGGCTACGGTCTTCATGTTCTTGTAGAAAAACCTGCAGGCGTATATACCAAAGCCGTAGAAGAAATGAACGAAGTTGCCAAGAAATCAGGCAAGGTATTCGGTATTATGTACAATCAGAGAACAAACCCTTGCTATCAGAAAATCAAAGATCTTGTTGAATCAGGAGAACTTGGTGCAATCAAGAGAATTTCATGGATTATCACAGACTGGTACCGTCCTCAGGCTTACCACGAATCAAGCACATGGAGATCAACCTGGGCTACAGAAGGCGGCGGCGCTCTTATCAACCAGAACCCTCATCAGTTGGACCTCTGGCAGTGGATGTTCGGTATGCCTGATCAGATAAACGCTTTTGCAGGATTCGGCAAATATCACAACATCGAAGTTGATGACGATGTAACCGCAGTATTCAGATACAACAACGGTCTTACAGGTACATATATCACTTCCACAGGTGAATTCCCGGGAACAAACAGACTTGAAATTGCTTGTGATATGGGAAGAATCGTTGTAGAAAAGAACAAAATCGAATTCAAGCGCAACAGAATTTCTGAAAGAGAATTTGAAAAAATCAATACTATCCCATTCGGCAAACCTGAATGCTGGGATTGCGAAATTCCAAACAATCAGGGTGCAGGTGAACAACACGTGGGTATCCTCAAAAACTTCACAAATGCTGTATTGAAAGGTGACAAACTTCTTGCACCGGGATACGAAGGCATCAACGGTCTTACTATTTCAAATGCTATCCACTATTCAGCATGGACAGGCGAAACTGTAGATGTGGCTAATATGCCTGCAGATGATTTCTTAAGAATTCTTAACGAAAAAATCGCAAACAGTACAGTAGTAAAAGAAGACAAGCAGATTGTGTCAAACACAGAAGGCACATATTAATATATTTCGGAGGACAAAGTTATGATGGACAGAAGAATCGGCGCACAGATGTTCACTATAAGAGATTTCTGTAAGACTGCAGACGATCTTGATGCATCCTGTAAGAAACTTCACGATATGGGATTTGAACTTGTACAGTCATCAGGTGTATGTACTACTCTTTCGGGAGCAGAACTCAAAGAAATCTATGACAGGCATTCTCTCAAAGCAGTTGTTACACACAGAGGTTACAACGAATATACAGAAGATATAGACAAGATGATTAAATTTCACAAAGACCTTGGTTGCCCTGTAGCAGGTATGGGTGCTATGCCAAAGGAACTCAAAGAGGATATGAACCTTGAAAACCTCAAGAAATTTATCTCTACCGTAAACAAAATCAGCGAAGAAATGAAAAAAGAAAATATCACATTTGCTTACCACAACCATGCTTTTGACTGGGCGAAGGTTGACGGCAAGCCAATATTTGAATATTTCATCGAAGAATGTGATGTTTCATTTATCCTTGATGTTTACTGGTTGTCATTTGTAGGCAAAGATCCTGCAGATTTCATTGACAGAATCGGCAAAAAGGCAATCATCACTCATTACAAAGACATTAAGGCAAACCTTAATAACACTGTGGAATTCTGCGAAGTGGGCAACGGTCTTATCGACTTTGATAAGGTAACTGCCGCTTGTGACAGAGCAGGTACAATTGCCGCATTTATCGAACAGGACAAATGCGATGGCGATCCTTTTGAATCATTGAAAATCAGCCGTGACTATCTTTTGAAGAAAGGATTCAACTGATTATGAAAAATGCCTGTATAGTAGGCTACGGTTCTATCGGTCCCGTACACGCACATGCAATCGACTTGTGCGAGGATGCTACTCTCTATGCCGTATGTGACATTGACAAGCAAGCAGCAGACAAAGGGGCAAAGGAACACAATGCCAAAGCAATATACTCATTTGAAGAAGCCGTTACAAATCCGGACATTGATGTAATACACATCTGCACCCCTCATTACCTTCACGCTCAGATGGCAATGGATGCTATAGCAAACGGCAAAGATGTTGTACTGGAAAAACCGGCTGCTATGACAAAAGAAGAGTTTGAGAAACTTTATGAGTTTTATTTAAACCACGACAAAAAGATTCTCGTCTGCTTCCAGAACAGAACCAACCCCTGCATCAGAATGATGAAGGAACTTTTTCACAACGATGATTCTCTCGGAGCATTGAAGGGTATCACAGGTACACTCAGATGGTGCAGAATGAGAGATTATTATGACAGAGCGGAATGGAGAGGCACCTGGGATTATGAAGGCGGCGGCGTTATCATAAACCAGTCAAGCCATCTTGTGGATATGATTCTTCTCTTCGGCGGAAGCCCTGAAGGTGTAAAGGCTTCTATTTCTACAAAACTCCTTGAAGATGCAATAGAAGTAGAAGATACTGCAGATGCACTGTTTTTCTTTGAAAACGACTTAAGAGCGTCTTTCTTTGCTACCAATACATATTCATCAAACCTTCCATATGAACTGGAACTCAGTTTCGAAAACGGTATCTTACGCTATGCAGACAATTTCCTTTATCGCATAGACAAAGGCGAAATGCCCAAGGTAATCTGCTCGGACAACAAAAACCACCCGGGCAAGGACTACTGGGGAAGCGGTCATCAGACAGTTATCAATGACTTCTATATGACTCTGGAAGGAAAAAGAGATGATTATCTTAGCATTGACAAATCCGTAAGTTCCACATACGCCCTTTATGCAATGTACGAAAGTGCAAAGAACGGCGGCAAAAAAGTAGAAATCAAAAAAGATAAACTTAAATGGACCAAATAAGGAGGACTGACTATAATGAAAAAATTTATGGACAAGGATTTTCTTTTGAAAACCGAAACAGCAAAGAAACTTTTTCACAATTATGCGGCAAAGATGCCAATTTATGACTACCACTGTCATCTTATCCCGCAGGAAATTGCAGAAGACAAGAAATATAACAATATTACAGAAATCTGGCTCTACGGAGACCACTACAAATGGAGATTCATGAGAAGTATGGGTGTGGACGAAAAGTACTGCACAGGAGATGCTTCTGATTATGATAAGTTTTTCCAGTATGCAAAGTGCATAGGTTATGCAGTAGGCAACCCACTCTATCACTGGACACACCTCGAACTCCAGAGATTCTTCGGAATTTATGAACCTCTCAACGAAAAAACTGCTCCTCAAATCTGGGAAAAAGTAAACAAAATTATCCAGTCAGACGGATTCTCAGCAAGATCACTTATCACAAAGTCAAATGTAGCATACATCGGCACAACAGATGATCCTGTTGACAACCTGGAATGGCACAAAAAAATCAGAGAAATCAAGGATTTCAAGACAAAGGTTATCCCTGCTTTCCGTCCTGATACAGCAGTAAATATCGAAAAAGAAGGATACAAAGAATACATAGAAAAACTCTCCAAAGTATGGGGTAAGGAAATTACTTCCTATGCAGAACTCAAAGAAGCAATGTGCTCAAGACTTGACTACTTCGAAACATTGGGCTCCAAACTTTCTGACCATGCTCTTCAGGATTGCCCATACATCGAAGCATCAGATGAAGAAGTAGACAAAATCTTCAAGGCTGTTATGGCAGGAGAAACAATCTCAAGAGATGATGCTATCAAATACAGAACATCATTCAACACATTCTTCGGAAGAGAATATGCAAAACGTGGTTGGGTAATGCAACTTCATATCGGTGCGCTCAGAAACAACAACTTAAGAATGTTTGCAAAACTCGGTCCTGACAAGGGCTTTGACTCAATCGATGACAACAATATTGCTCAGGGACTTTCAAAATTCCTCGGCAATCTTGAAAAAGATGATATGCTTCCAAAGACTATCCTCTATTCACTTAACCCATGTGACAACTTTGTACTCGGCACAATGCTCGGTAACTTCCAGCAGGGCGGTATAAAGGGTAAGATTCAGTTCGGTTCTGCTTGGTGGTTCAACGATCACATTGACGGTATGACAGAACAGATGAAGGCTCTCGGAAATCTCGGTGCATTGGCTGCTTTCGTTGGTATGCTTACCGACTCAAGAAGTTTCCTTTCTTATCCAAGACACGAATACTTCAGAAGAATCCTCTGTGATATCATTGGTGATTTTGTCGAAGAAGGTCTCTTTGACAACAACGAAGAAATCCTTGCAAAGATTGTAGAAGATATCTGCTTCAACAATGCAGTTGCATACTTCAATATGTAAAAAAAGAAATGTAAAAAGTGTCCGATGACACAAGAACAAAGTATGAAAGGAATGAAATAAATTATGAAATTACCATTTCAGATTGATTTAAAAGATAAAGTCGCAGTAGTTACAGGTGGTGGCGGCATACTTTGCGGCGAATTTGCAAAAGCAATTGCTGCTTGTGGCGCAAAGGTTGCAATTCTTGACTTAAGAAAAGAAGCCGCAGACCAGGTAGCAGAAGAAATCAAGGCAGACGGCGGTATTGCTATGGGCGTTGCTGCAAATGTTCTCGAAAGAGAAAGCCTTGAAGCAGCAAAGAAAGAAATAAACGCTGCATTCGGTCCTATCAGTATCCTTATCAACGGTGCAGGCGGAAATAACCCCCGCGGAACAACAACTAAGGAATACTATGAAAAGGGTGATGAAGCACTGGAAGGAATCACATCCTTCTTCAACTTAGACCCTAAGGGTGTGGAATTTGTGTTCAACCTCAACTTCCTCGGAACACTCCTTCCTACACAGGTGTTTGCACTTGACCTTATCGATGCAAAGGATCCTGTTATCCTTAATGTATCATCAATGAATGCATACACACCTCTTACAAAAATCCCTGCATACTCAGGTGCAAAGGCTGCTATCTCAAACTTCACACAGTGGCTTGCAGTTCACTTCTCAAAAGTTGGCATCAGAGTAAATGCTATTGCTCCGGGATTCCTTCTTACAAACCAGAACAAGGCTCTCCTCGTTAACGAAGACGGTACATACACAGAACGTTCAAACAAAATCCTTTCTCAGACTCCTATGGGAAGATTTGGTGAAAAGGAAGAACTTATCGGTGCTCTTCTGTTCCTTCTCTCAAACGATGCTGCAAGTTTTGTAAACGGTGTTGTGATTCCTGTAGATGGAGGATTCTCTGCATACAGTGGAGTATAAGGACTCACAACAAAATCGTTTCTCACACGCACTTCATTGGCTAAATTTACGTCATTTTTGCTTGTCGTCCTTGTAAGGCACCAAGCCTTACTTCGTCCTTTCGCACCAAAATGACAAAAATTTATCTTAAATGAATTGCATATGATCCTCGGTTTTGTTATTCGTCAATGTCTATATTAAATATTTAAGAAGTCCTCAGTTTCGGGGACTTCTTTTTTATATTAAAATACGCCATTTTGCTTTGAACAAACTATTGTTCTCAGCGTAGAGTACACAGAAAGGGTGCTTTGTGCGATGGATAAATCTGAAATATAAGTATCTTAGGTGTTTTAAAATAATGAATTTTGATATCAGGCGAAGAAAATCCAAGGATAATACTTCCGTATATCTGAAGGATTTTCTGAAGAATGATGCATAATTCATATTTTAAAACCGTGCAAAGCACCCTTTTTGGGTACTCATTATACACCTTCGGATTCTGTTTGTCAATTGTGAAGTATTTTTCCTATTTCTATTCATCTATCTTATCAGACAATAGAAAGAATCTCACCGCAAAAAAGTGTACCGCCCTACCCACAAGATTGGGGGCAAGGGGGTTGATGTGCTAAAGCACTTTTTTATTTTGCAAATAAATGTGAAAAGAATGGAGGGAGTGTTTCAATTCATTTCGCAAAGTAGAAACTGCAAAAAATTACAAGAAAGGAATTGAAACGATGAAAAAGATTATTTCAGTATTACTACCAATAGTAATGATATTCAGTGTGTTTGCAACAGTAAATGCTGCGAATGAACTAGCGGGAGCTAGAAATTACTCTTTGGGTGGATCGAAAAGTGGTAGCATCCTTGAGGGGAATGAAAGCGATATATACAAATTTACTCTTCCAATTTCATCAAAAATCAACATGAACTATACTGCTGGGATCGAACGCAGTGCTTTGAAAATATACGATGAAAACGCATTCGGATGTAAGGTTGATTGGATTCAGGACACTCAGACTGTAGTAATTACAAAATAACATTAATATCTTAAGGGTGTTGTCTCAATTTAGTGAAAATCACTTATTGAGACACGCCCTTTTGTTTTCTTCACAACTTACCTTGATTATTTTTCTTTTATTTGTTATACTTTCATCATAGAAAATACAATTTGTACGGACGGTGAAATCCTATGTATGATGATTCATTTAAGCAAAGATACTCATATGCTCCCATAGCCATAAGTGAGACAGATACTTATATTAAAACAAATCCTCACATACATAACGAGATTGAAGTTTTATGTGTTATGGAAGGAACATCAGAAATCGGCATCGGAAGAGATGCTTATCAGGCAAAAGCAGGCGATGTGTTTTTTGTCAATCCTATGGA
>JAZSJF010000160.1:0-2541 GCA_045534195.1 Clostridia bacterium
ACTCACGCTATGGCATTCAGAAAGGTATACACATTCGGACCTACATTCAGAGCAGAAAATTCAAACACACCACGTCATGCATCAGAATTCTGGATGATTGAGCCTGAAATTGCTTTTGCAGACCTTAAAGATGATATGCGCCTTGCAGAAGATATGCTCAAATACATTATTTCATATTGTCTGGAAAATGCTCCTGAAGAAATGGAATTTTTCAACAACTTTGTGGATAAGGGACTTCTCGAAAGACTCAATAATATCGTAAACAGTGAATTTGGTCATGTAACATATACAGAAGCAATCGAACTTCTCAAAAACAGCGGAGAAAAGTTTGACTATCCTGTTGAATGGGGTATTGACCTTCAGACAGAACACGAAAGATATCTTACAGAACAGATATTCAAAAAACCTGTATTTGTTACAGACTATCCAAAGGATATCAAGGCTTTCTATATGAAACAGAATGATGACGGAAAGACTGTTGCCGCTATGGACTGTCTTGTTCCGGGTGTAGGTGAAATCATCGGCGGAAGCCAGAGAGAAGAAAGTTACGAAAAACTCACTCAGAGAATGACAGAGTTGGGTATGGATATCAAGGATTACGAATGGTATCTTGACCTCAGAAAATACGGCACTGCAAACCATGCAGGTTTCGGTCTTGGATTTGAAAGAGCAATTATGTATATCACAGGTATGTCCAATATCCGTGATGCTATCAGTTTCCCAAGAACAGTAAACAACGCAGAATTTTAGTATAAAGAGGGATTTTGATGAAACAAGGTTGTGGGTTATTTATATTATGGACAATAATACTTGCAGTTGCCGTTATAAATGCTGCTCTTAAATTCGGTGTTTTGGGCGGTATCTGTACATTTGTTGTTGTGATTGGGCTTATTGTATTTGTGTATAGAAACTCCATTCGGGTGATAATTGCACAGATGACCTTTGACAAGGATCACGAAAAAGGGTTTATGTGGTTTGAAAAAGCCTACAGAACAGGCAGGATGAAAACCCATTCTGCATTGTTTTATGCATATCTTCTCCTTCGTGACGGAAAACTGGGAATAAGCGAAAAGATGATTAATGATATTCTCACAGAAAGACGGGCAGACCTTAGCCGTGCAGATTATCTCAATGCCAAACTGAACCGTGCCCTTATCCGTTGGAAATCGGCAGATCTTGATACTGCAATAGAGATGGTAAGAGAAATTTATGATGAGAATTTCAGAACTACCGCAATCTACGGGGTGCTCGGATACCTTTATATGGAAAAGGGAGAGTATCATAAGGCTATGGAGATAAACAAAGAAGCGGTAGAGTACAATGGTGATGACAAAATCATTATGGATAACTACGCTCTTAATTTCCTTTATCTCGGAGATGAAGATAAATCAGAAGAACTTTATCTGTCGCTTCTTGAAAAAGAACCTGATTTTATAGAACCGTATTATAATTACGGTACTCTTCTTGAAAAAAGAGGCGATATAAAAAAGGCAAAAGAATATTACAAAAAGGCCCTTACTTACAAAGAAAAATTCTTATCTACCGTAAGTCATGATGAAATCAGAAAAAGACTTGATTTGTTGGGTGATTAAATGATAACTCTTTATTTTGATTGCTTTTTCGGTGTATCGGGAGAAAAGATTCTCGGTGCACTTGCAGATTGTGTTGGTTGTTATGACCTTGAGGATGCTTTGCAGAATGTGTCAGACGGAAAGGCTTATCTTAAATGTGTAAATACTCTTTCGGGCGGAATCCCGGGTGTCAGGGCAGAGATTGTATGTGATGAAAAAACGGAAATCCCTGATGAAGCAGCAAAAGAGTACAAAAAGGTATATGACCTGGCAAGAGAGATTGTATTTATGGCAGAGGGGCTTGGCAAAAAAGAGTTTTATACACTTTTTTCTGTGTTGTACATACTTTCAAAGACAGAGTATGACAGTGTGGTTACTTCTCCCGTTTATGACGGGATGGGAGATGGCTCAGATGGGAATACTCCCGACAGAGAAGTTATATCTTATATGAAAAGATGTGCCATAGATGTGGTGATAACCGATTCGCCTCTTTTTGTATCCACAAGAACGGGTGCTGTAATTCTCTCTGCAATAACAGAGGGATGTACATCAGTTCCCGATGGAGATATTGTAAAAATCGGCTATGGATTGGGATGTGACAGAGAAGATGTGTCCGATGCACTCAGACTTGTGATTGTGTCACAAAGACAGAGAGAGGCTGCAGATGTATTTGAGGCTGCCCTGGAATTTACATCAAACTGCACTGCGACAGGCACGTATTCAAACAAAGGAAAGATTGACTGATGAAAACCGTTACAATAAACAAAAACGACAGCGGACAAAGACTTGATAAGTTTCTTACCAAGTATCTCAAAGATACTCCCTGGGGAGTGATATATAAATACATCCGCAAAAAGAGAATCAAAGTCAACGGCAAAAGAGCGGAGATATCCTACAAACTCTCAGAAGGCGATGTACTGGATATGTACATCAATGACGAATACTTTCACGAAGAAAAAGTATCATCATT
>JAZSJF010000049.1:0-5945 GCA_045534195.1 Clostridia bacterium
GAGAGTTCTGATATGAGATCCGTCAACATCGGCATCGGCCATTATTATGACTTTTTCATATCTAAGTTTTGAAGTATCAAAATCATTTCCTACACCTGCTCCCAAAGCGGTAATTACAGGAAGGAGTTTTTCATTTGATATTACTTTATCTATACGGGACTTCTCTACATTGAGCATTTTTCCCCAGAGAGGAAGAATAGCCTGATAGTTTCTGTCTCTGCCCTGCTTTGCAGAACCACCCGCACTATCACCTTCGACGATATATATTTCTGTATTTTCTCTGTCTTTGCTTGAACAGTCTGCAAGTTTACCCGGAAGTGATGTTCCTCCGCCAAGTGCACTTTTTCTTGCATTTTCTCTTGCTTTTCGTGCTGCTTCTCTTGCTCTTGCTGCACTCATTGCTTTGTCAATAATAGTTCTTGCAATTTTTGGATTTTCTTCAAGAAATGCATTAAGAACTTCATTCATTGTAGATTCTACTGCACTTCTTACTTCACTGTTACCAAGTTTTGTTTTTGTCTGTCCTTCAAACTGTGCTTCAAGTACCTTTACACTTATAACACAGGTAAGACCTTCTCTTATATCTTCACCGCTTATTTTTTCGTCTTCTTTTTTGAATATACCGAATTTCTGAGCGTATGAATTAAATACTCTTGTAAGTGCATTTTTGAAACCTATTTCGTGAGTTCCGCCTTCTGTTGTATGAATATTATTTGCAAAACTTACGATTGTTTCTGTATAACTTGTAGTATACTGAAGGGCTATTTCCACATTTGTATCTTTCTTTTGTGCCTCCATATAGATTGGCTTTTCGTGAATTCCTTCTTTGCTCTTATTAAGCCATTCTACATATGAAATAATACCGCCTTCATAATACAATTCTTTTTTCTTATCTTCTTCTCTCTTATCAGTAAGTATAATTTTTATACCTTTATTAAGAAATGCCTGTTCTCTCAGTCTGTCAAGAAGAATTGAATAATCATATATAAGTTCTTCAAATATTTCTCCGTCAGGTTTGAATGTTACTTTTGTACCTGTTTTATTTGTTTCACCTATAATTTTTAGTTTATCGGTGCTTTTTCCTCTTTCATATCTCTGAAAATGAATATTCTTTCCGTCGGAAATTTCTACTTCCAGATATTCACTCAATGCATTAACAACAGAAGCACCAACACCGTGAAGACCACCGGATACTTTGTATCCTCCTCCTCCGAATTTACCGCCGGCATGAAGAATGGTAAATACCACTTCTACAGCAGGAATTCCCATTTTTGGATGGATACCTACAGGTATTCCTCGTCCGTCATCAATTACGGTGATAGAATTATCTTCGTTTATAAATACCTGGATTTCTTTACAATATCCTGCAAGTGCTTCGTCAATACTGTTATCCACTATTTCATAAACAAGATGATGAAGACCTCTTGAAGATGTACTTCCTATGTACATACCCGGTCTTTTTCTTACTGCTTCAAGTCCCTCAAGAACCTGAATATTACTTTCATCATAATTTGTGTTTACCTGAGAACTCATAATTTCCTCCTAAAGATTATTTTTTTCTTTTGATATAATCTTCTTCACACCTTTTAAGGAGTGTTTGTGCCGCTATGGGCGATATATAAAGTTTGTTTTCTTTTTCATTTTTTACTATAACATAGGATTTGGGAAGTATGTTTTCTTCCACATTTATAACATTTTTGTGGATTTCCATATCTTTGAGATATTCCTTTGTTATTTTTGAAATGGTAGATGATTCAAGGTCCATTATAGCCACAATGTCCTTTTTGTCCACTATAAAGTTTCCGCCTAAGTGAAGAAACATATCTAAACCTCTCTTACCTTTTTTCCTTCTTCTATTTTAAAAATCCTTACATTTTCGTTTTGTGAAAGATTTTTTTCTTTTTTTGTACAGGTTATAATTACCTGCTTGTCTTTTATTTTTGAAGTAAGGTATTCTATTCTTTTTTCATCCAGTTCACTTGTTATATCGTCAAGAAGAAGAACAGGATATTCATTTACTATATCATTTATTATATCTGCTTCAGAAAGTTTGAGAGATAATACCGCAGTTCTCTGTTGTCCCTGAGATGAATAAATTTTTGCATTTTTTCCATTAATTATGAAATTAAAATCATCTCTGTGAGGACCTATAAGAGAAATTCCTGCATCTTTTTCTCTTTCTTTGTTTTCTTCAAGATATTTGTAAAGTTTTTCCTTATCATCTTTCATATCTTTTATATTGCACACATATTCAAGATATATATCTTCTTTTTCGTCAGATATTTCCATCTGATATTTTTTTATATAAGGATTAATTTTTTTTATAATTTCTTCTCTGTATCCGGTAATAATAACAGCATATTCTGCTAATTTTTCATTCCATACCGAAATAAGACTGTCATTATTCTTTCTGCTTTTTAGAAGTATGTTTTTTTGTTTGAGAACTTTATAATAATTTATAAGATATTTAAAATACACCGGATATACAGATGACAAAAAACTGTCAAGAAAGTTTCTTCTCTGACTTGGACCGCTTTTGATAATATTAAGATGCTCGGGTGTAAATATAACTGCTTTAAGATATCCGACCAGTTCACTTAATTTTTTTATACTTATACCGTTTATGCTTACAATCTTTGTATCATCTATCTTTATACGGGATGTGATATCTCTCATGGATGCTTCAAATTCTATAAATAATTCACAGTTTTTTTCATCAAAGTGGATAACTTCTTTATCTTTGCATCCTCTGTAACTCTTTCCCTGACAAAAATAATAAATTGCTTCTATTACATTTGTTTTTCCCTGACCGTTTTTTCCGTATAATATATTTATGTTTGAAGAAAAATCAAATTTTTCTTCTTTATAGTTTCTGAAGTTTTTTAAAGTTATACTTTTTATTATCATTCTTTCATAACCTTAATATCTATATCTTCATTTTCTGCTTTGCTTGTGATTACATCTCCGGGATAAAGTTTCTTTCCTCTTTCGAGCACTACTTTATCATTCATAAATATTATACCCTGTTTTATAATAAATTTAGCATCAGCACCGTCTTCGGCAATCTGAGTAAATTTAAGAAACTGATCAAGTTTTATATATTCTGTAGTTATATAAACTGTTTCCATAATAAACTTCCTTTACTATTTGAGAATTCTCGGCAAAATCATATAGTAGAAACTGTCACCGTCAACAGGAGTGATAACACAAGGAGTTTCTGCAGAAGTGAAACTTATAACAATGTTATCATCATCAATTGATTTAAGTACATCAAGAAGATATTTGCTTCCAAGACCGATTTTTAGTTCTGTAGCAGTCTGATAAATAGCAAATTCTTCATGGAAGTTACCTGTCTTTGAAGTACAACTAATACTTAAACTGTCACCTTCAATTTCTATAACAACAGGAATTCTTATATCATCATAATTTATGATAATTGATGCTCTTTCTACCATCTGAGTAAATATTCTTCTGTCAAGTTTGATGCTTATTTCGTTATTCTTTGGAATAAACTGATTGTATTTTATGTATTCTCCGCTCATAAGGCTTACTTTTATTTTGCAATTGTCAAAAGCGAAGAGAGCATTATTTTCGTTAAATGAAATATCTACTGTAGTGTCATCATCCTTGAGAATTTTAAGAAGTTCGTTTAATATTTTTCCCTTTACTATAAAATTGAATTCATCTTCTCTTTCGGGGATGGCAATTTTTCTTATAGCCATTCTGAAACCGTCAATTGCAACAAGTTTCATTTCCTGTTTTGTAACTTCAAAATTGATACCTGTAAGAATAGGATTTGATTCATCCATTGCAGATGCAAAAGTTGTACTTCTTACAGCATCTTTGAAGTCTTTTGAAGGAATAGAGATATATCTTTCTGCCATAATATCTTCAAATTTTGGAAAATCAGAAGCACTCATACCCATAATATTGTATTTATTGTTATGAGTATAAACAAA
Source organism: Clostridia bacterium (assembly GCA_045534195.1). Taxonomy (GTDB): domain Bacteria; phylum Bacillota; class Clostridia; order UMGS1810; family UMGS1810; genus SIG435. The sequence goes on from JAZSJF010000049.1 coordinate 3,960, forward strand.
AACTTCATTTTTTGAATTAACTTCAAAGTTTATATTATCTTCAGTAGTCTTTCTTAAGATATCAGATATAATTCTTGCGTCAATAAGAATTTCTCCCTGTTCAATAATATCTGCATCTACTTCGCATTCAATTGAAATTTCCATATTTGTAGAATTAATAAGAAGTCTGTCATATGCTTTGAAATATATTCCTCCCAATATAAGAACAGGTGAAGAAGGATTACATGCTTTTGAAACAATATTAACAGCATTTAATAAATTTTCTTTTGAACAGGTGAATTTCATTTTATTATCTCTCCTTAAATATATAATAAATAGATAAATAATATATATATTTTAATAATAGTAATAATAAGGGGTGTGGATAGTGTGGAAAAGTCTTATAAATCTCATAACCACGAAGTTTATTGATGTTAAAAACTCTGTGTATAATAAAAATTTTTATCCACACAATCAACAACAGAAATTATGAAAAATAAAAATTATTTTTATCCACATGTGTATAAAAAGTTATCCAGTGGATAATGTGGATAATTTATTTTAAAAAATTATCTGTTTTTTATATTTTTCATAATGTCTTCTATTACATTTTTTGTATAAGGATCTTCTTCAATTTTTGATGAAATTGTTTTTATTCCGTGAATAATTGTAGAATGATCTCTTCCGCCCAAAGCAGTGCCTATTTTTATGTAAGAAATATTAGTACACATTTCTTTCATAATGTACATTGACATCTGTCTTGGAATAGATATTTCGTTTGCTCTTGATTTACTTCTTAAGGAATCTTCTTTAAGATTGAAATGTCTTTCTACAGCCTTTATTACGATTTCCGGTGTTATAACGGAATTCTCGTGGGTATTAAATGCTTCAAGTGTTCTTTCAAGCATTTCATCATCCACTTCTTTTTTGTAAAGTTCTGTAAGCATTTTAAGTTTTTTGAGAACGCCTTCTATTTCTCTTATGTTTTCGGTTATACATCCTGCAATTTTTAATACAACATCCTGAGAAAGATGAAGATTGAAAGAAGAACATTTTTTTGCAATAATAGCGGCTCTTGTTTCAAAATCAGGTTGTTGAATATCTGCAAGAAGGCCATCTTCAAATCTTGTCCTCATTCTTAATGTAAGAGTCTGTATTTCGCGGGGAGGACGGTCAGATGAAATGATAATCTGCTTGTTTGCAGCAATAAGATCATTGAAAGTATGGAAGAATGCTTCTTCTATACCCGGTTTACCTCCGATAAACTGAATATCGTCAATCATTATAACATCTACATTTACATACTTTTCTCTGAAAGCGGCAAATGTATTTGATGACATTGCGGCAAGATAATCATTGGTAAATTTTTCTGCAGAAAGATACATAACCTTTTTTGAAGGTTTGGTTTTTAGAATAGTATTTCCCACTGCGTGCATAAGATGAGTCTTTCCAAGACCTACACCGCCGTATATAAACAAAGGATTGTACATGATACTGTTGCCTTCGGCAACTGCAACTGCAGCAGCGTGAGCAAACTTGTTTGAAGAACCTATTACAAAATTGTCAAATGTAAAATAAGGATTGAGAAATCCTTCTACAGGAGTATCATAAAATTCTGTAGGTTCTTCCAAAGGTACTTCTGTTATTTCTTCACCTTTTACAACAACATTTATTTTTATATCCTGTTCTGTAACAATGCAGAGAGCATTTGTGATAAGAGGTTTGTAAATTTCATTTATCATTCTCTGATTGTAAGGAAAAGGAACTTCAAGAATTATTGTATTGTCTTTGATGGAAACAGGATTAATTGTCTGTATCCAGGATCTGTAGGCAACATGTTCCATTTCAGGTTCGAGAAGTTGAAGAACTTCTGCCCAGATAATAAGTAAATTTTCCATAATATTTCTCCGTAAGTAATAATAAAACTAAAAAAATAAAATAAATATATTTAAGTAAATATGTTGATAATTATCATAAAAATTCTTAAAAATAAGCATAATTATACAC
>JAZSJF010000452.1:0-2339 GCA_045534195.1 Clostridia bacterium
AGACGGTATCAAAAAAACAGATAAGCCTATACTTATAAAGCATTTGTTTGAAATGACTGCCGGATTTAACTATGCCTGTTATTCTCCAAGCCTTAAAAAATGCATAGAAGAAACTGACGGCAGATGTCCCACAAGAGAGACTATGAAATATCTTGCCAAAGAACCTCTCCAGTTTGAACCGGGAGAAAGATGGGAATACAGTCTGTGCCACGATGTACTTGCGGCTTTTGCAGAGGTGGTATCAGGCGAAAAGTTTGAAGACTATGTAAAAAAGAATATATTTGATGTTGTGGGAATGAATGATTCTACATTTATGCTTCCTGAAAATGAGATAGAAACCATTTCTCCACAGTATAAATTTGTGGACGATAAAGCGGTGAATATCGGAAAACCTATACATAATTTCAAAATTGGCACAGAATATGTATCAGGCGGTGCAGGGGGCATTTCTACAGTTGATGATTACATAAAGTTCCTGGAAGGACTTCGTACTCATAAACTTCTTAAGCCCGAAACACTTAAACTGATGACTACAGACAGACTCAGCGAAGGGCAGAGAAAAACCTACACAGTGAAAGGTACTCACGGATACGGTCTTGGTGTCCGTTGCCCGAGAGAAGACAGAATCCGTATAGATTTCGGATGGGGTGGTGCTGCAGGGGCATATCTTGCCATCGATGAAACAAATAACATTTCAATTTATCTGGGTATGCATATACTTTCATCACCTGCTCAGGGAATACGCTCAATATTGCACAGACTTATAATAGCGGAACTTTTTGAGGACAATGCGGAGATAGATAGTATCATAGAAGAACTTAAGAAATTTCATAATTATGAACTGACATATTAAATTGTCATAACGGGACAGGTACACTATGTATAACAAAAATGATATTTTAAAATTAAATATTCTGGATATGAGCCTTGAAGGTAAAGGCATTGCAAAAACGGAGGACGGTTATACTCTGTTTGTTGACGGGGCTGTAGTTGGTGACGAGGTTAATGCAAAAATCACCAAGACAAACAAGACCTACGGCTTTGCAAAGACGGTGGAAATCATAGAAAAATCCCCTTACCGAACAGAGCCGAAATGTGATGTGTGTGATATGTGCGGTGGATGCACATTGTCCGAAATAACCTACGAAAAACAACTCGAAATCAAGAATAACATTGTAAAAAACAACCTTATGAAAATCGGTGGTTTAAATGATGGCGATTATGTTTTGGAAAATATTATTCCTTCTCCAAAAACAGAAGGTTACAGAAACAAGGCACAGTATCCGGTGGCGTATGTCAAGGGCAGAGCAATTGCCGGATTTTATGAGAGAAAATCTCATAATGTGACAGAATGTAAGACCTGTGTGATACAGTCAGAAATGATAAACAGAGTTATATCACTGTGTGTGAAATTTTTAAACGATAATAAGATAAGTATTTATGACGAAAAAACACACAAGGGAATCGTGAGAAGCATATATGTAAGAGAAGGCTTCAAATCTATGATGGTATGTATGGTTACCAACAGTGAAAAGCCTTTGAAAAACGCAGACAGACTTATTGAAATGCTTAAAGAAGAGAATGTCACCTCTATTATACAGAATATCAACACCAAAAAGACAAATGTGGTGCTTGGAGACAAAAATATTGTTCTTTGGGGTGATGAATTTATAAAGGAAAAAATCGGAAATCTGATTTTTGAAGTATCACCATTATCATTCTATCAGGTGAATTCTTCACAGGTAAAGAATCTCTATGACAAAGCAAAGGAATATGCAGACATCACCGAGAATGATACGGTATTTGATTTATACTGCGGTGTGGGAACTATTGGACTTTATATGGCAGATAAAGCGAAGAAACTTATCGGTGTAGAGATAGTTAATGATGCTATAGAAAACGCAAAAAGAAATGCAGAAAACAACAATATATATAATGCAGAGTTCTATGCAGGCGACTGTGGAAAAGTTGTAAGGGAATTGGTTGACAAAGGGGAAAGTGCGGATATTGTAATCGTGGATCCTCCGAGAAAGGGTTGCTCAGAAGAGGTGATAGACCTTCTGGCGGAAATAAACCCAAAAAAGATTGTGTATATCTCCTGCAATAGCGCAACATTGGCCCGTGATGCGGCAATGCTCAAAGAAAAAGGGTATAGAGTGGATAAGTGTTGTGCGGTGGATATGTTTCCTATGACATGTCATATAGAAAGCGTTGCGCTTTTGACCAAATTGGAGGAAAGTGACTAAATAACAGTTGAACTTAACTTGGACGAACCGGAAGGGACTGCACCTGAAATAAAAGCAACTTATAGTCAAATTAAGGAGTATGTTTTAAATAAA
>JAZSJF010000031.1:0-8940 GCA_045534195.1 Clostridia bacterium
GTAGGGTTTGAAATTCTCGTATACATATGGCCTGCGGCTTTCAAATCAAAAAGGTCACCGAGAAATTCTGATGAATCATATTTGTATGTAGTGCTCTGATATATCGGAAGAACTCTTGGTTCTCCGTTTTTTGGCTGATAACCGCTTTGTATACACTTGGTTTCTATTCTGTAATCTGACATAAAAAAATCCTCCGATTCTTATAAAATACGGAGGCTTTCATACTGATATAATATGGTTCAGCATAAAAGCCTCACCACTATTTGTGTTTATAATTCTATGAGGCTAAAAAATCACGGATGGCATAAGAGTATCATACATTTTGCACATGACAAAAGTGTTTACCATCAATGTTTCCTCCTCATCATTTATTAATAGAATAATATCACGAAAAGTGCCTGTTGTCAAGGCATCAGGCATCATTTCCGTCGATTGCATTAAGAGAAAAGGATTTAAGTATTGCTACTGCTTTTTTTACCTCTTCATCGGTAGGAAGTGTTTCCGGAAGAGTGTTGGGCATATTGACTGCGCTATACTTTGAACCTGCAAAGTTGTGATAGTGAAGAACTTTGATTTTTGTAATATTTTTAAACCCTTTAAGAAACTCACCCATCTTTTCTATCTCACCGTCATTATAGCCCGGCACATAGGGAATTCTTATCTCGATTTTGCAGTCTTTTTCGTCCAGATATTTAAGGTTATCCAGTATCAGTTCGTTGGTACTTCCTGTACATTTTTTGTGCACATCGGGATCTATTGCCTTAAGGTCGTAGAGAAAAATATCTGTATAAGGTATTACCTTGTCAAACTCTTCTCTCTTCACATTGCCGCAGGTATCCACCGCTGTATTTATGCCTTTTTGTTTAAGTTTCATAAGCAGTTCACGGCAAAAATCCGCCTGACAAAGGCACTCTCCACCCGACAATGTAGCACCGCCGCCTGAATTGTCATAGAACGCCTTGTCCTTCACAATCTCTTCTACAAGTTCATCGGAGGTGACCTTTGTGCCGTAGATTTTCAACGCTTCACCGTAACAGTTTGTGACACAGTTACCCTTTACGGTACAAAGATTTCTGTCAAATATATGCATCCCGTCCTTAAATGTATGCACATCACATACCTTTGCACACTCTCCGCAACCGATACATTTTTGCGGTATGTATGAGAGTTGCGGCTTAAAAGAAATACTTTCGGGGTTGTGACACCACACGCATTTGAGAGAGCATCCCTTAAAAAATACCGTTGTTCTTATTCCGTCACCATCGTGAACGGCAAACTTTTTTATATCGCAGATCATTGCTTCCATATAAAGCACCTCAAATTTATTTTTTTAAAGTATATCATTATCCTGCAGCGATGTAAATGCACTAATCAGTATTTTTGACACTTTCGAAACTCAAATAATGCCGTTTTCTCTGACAAGAGTTTCTTTTTCCTTTTTGGACAGGTGTTTTATTGTATATTCCGTCTTAAGGGCTTCTGATTTTGAATCAAATTCCATAAGAAATACCATTTCAACCGGAAGTCTTGCACGGGTATACCTTGATGCAACACCTTTGTTGTGCAAATCCAGTCTTTTTTGAGGATCGGAGGTGTATCCGCAATAGAGCGAACCGTCATTGCATCTTAACATATACACATAATACTTCTGCACAAAAATCCCCCCTCTATGTGATTTTATCACACTGAAGGGAGGATTTGCAAGTGTCATATTATTTAAGATACGCCTTTATATCATTGGTTTCATCAAGAACAGACATCAGAATATAAAGTCTCGGAATATGAAAAGGACCTTTGAAAATATTTCCTTTAAGCGTAGTTGAAGGTGTATTGTCATAATGGAGATAACCGTACCATTCGCCATTTTCTTTATCCGCAAAATACTTTTCACAGTATTCCTTTACTTCTTCATATATCTTAAGATATTTTTCGTCACCGAAAAGCATATATGCATAGCGCATTGCTATCATTGTTTCACACTGTGGCCACCACAGTTTCATATCCCACTCAAGTTGAACGGGAGGATAGCCGAGGCAATCGGTAAATGCTATAAGACCGCCGTTTTTATCATCCCATCCCAGAGGATAAGTAACATCTATAATCTTTTTGCCGAATTCTATAAGACTTTCATCTTCGGCAATGATACCCTCTGACATAACAAACCATGCAGTTTCCATAGAGTGACCGGGGTTTACGATTCTTCCGGACGGTGTGTCACAGAATGTGCCGTCTGCATTCACATTTTCCATAAGGCCTTTGTCTGTAAGAAAACCGCCATTAACTATTTCTGTCACACATTCCTTACAAACAGATGCATAAAAGTCTTTTTTGTCACTCTCCATACTTCTCATTACCTGAGCGGTGGAAAGCATTATCATAATCGGTGCAAGGGATTTCATTGAAAGATTTTCCGGATTGATTTTAGGCGGATTTGGTCTTATTCCCTTAAAGCACTCATATGCTACCTGAAAATACTTTTCTGCATCTTTGAGGACATTTTCATCCCCTGTTGCTTTGTAATACTCTGCACATCCTATTGCCGCAAAGGTTTCGGAATAGTAATATCTTCTCTTCTGAAGTCCTCTGCCGTCCTCTGTAACGGTAAAATACATTCTTCCGTCAGTATCTGTACATTTCGGAAGGAAGGAATAGATGTTCTGTGCAATTTTTAAGTATTCGGGATTCTTTTCAACTGTGTTGTATGCTTTGGTAAACACCCACAGTGCTCTTCCCTGAAACCAAACACTTTTGTCCTTGCCGTAAACATTACCCTCTTTGTCAAGTTGAGTATAGATACCGCCGCTATTCTCTCATTTTACATCCGTCACCGATACAGTAACGATGTTTTCTGTAAGTTGTTTTTTGAATTCCATAATTATCTCTCCTTATGCAAATGTAATATAATCTCTTAACGCTGCCTGTGATATCATATCTTTGATATCTGCATCTGTATTCCACAGCATTTCTGAATAAAGTGCCACGGGATACATAATATTTTCTTCAAACATTCCGTCTTCCACAAGAGCATATATGCTTGTGTTTCCTTTTGTCACATCTTTAAAGAGTTTTACCATATCGTAGGCTAAATCAGCATTTGTAAGCCAGTATGCCTGGACATATTTCCATATCTTTCTCTTTCTTTCAATACGGTTTCTCTTCATTGTCTTTGATGATACACCAAGAAGATGTGCTCCCTCAAGATGAGTAAATGTAAGCCAGTCCAGTTTTACAAGGCCTTTGGTTACTGCACCTGACAAGTCATCTTCCCCTCTTAAAGTGAGGATTTTTTTGGTGAATTCACAGGTTTCATCAAATCCCTCAGTTTCTGAAGGAAGGTATGTAAATGGAAATGCACCGCAGTTTTCCCATATAATTCTGATTCTTTTGTCAGTGTTTTTTATATACTGAAGTTTTTCTTTTACACTTGTGGCGTGAAGTCCGAACTGAAGATTAATGTCAGGATATTTATCAAAGAACTTCTTTGATGTATTATTTACAAGTTGTGTCACCGCATCGGCAATAAGAATTCCGCCGATATCCTCTTTGTTAAGTTCGGTAAAGGACTGGAAATATATCCCGTCAAGCCCAAGGTGTGCATAATCATTCTCGTACTTTCTGAAGATATTATCTGACATGGAATCAATGGTATTCAGGTCAAACACATTGCAGTCTGTGTCCCATCCCCACTCATATCCGAACAACACCCTGATACCGCAAAGATGAGCATATTCAATCATTTCCTCAGTATTGACAGGCGGAAAATCGTTCCATATGATTACACAGTTCATCTTAAGTTTCACCATATTGTCGATATAACCTCTGTAATCATAGATTACATGTCCCCATGTCCATAGCCCTCTGTCTGCAATTGCGGGATATGATGATGTTTCATACCCGGGAAACTCACCTTCTTCGAAGGGATTTATACGGAATTTGTCTGAATGAGGATATTCAAGACTTATAAGATATTTGTTATAAAAATCCATACATCCGTAAAGAACCCCGTTTGCATCAGAGCCTTCAATGATTGCCGTATCTCCGTTTACCTTTATGTGATACTGCTCCGAGTGAGAAAAATCAAAATCCGAATTATCCCTTATGTAAGGATTGCTTTCTTTGGTGCCGATATAAATCTTAAGATAATCTTTGAGTCTGTCCTCTTCACCGCATTTCACACAAGCAGGATACTCAAAAGTATAGTCAAGGACAAATTCAGTCAGATTTTGTATTCCCTTTTTTTCTACCGGAGATATACTTTCTCCGGTTACAAAACATACTTTTTTCATATAATCCTCCTTATAACAAAAATACTTCCTCAAACAAATTATATCACAAATTCGTAAGAGGAAGTAGTATTACATTGACAAAAAACTGTACTGTATTGATATTTTCGGATATAAACTATCAGTTTTTTGATTTATTATATTTCTTGGGCACTATTCCCAACTGTGTCTTGAAGCATCGGCAAAAATATTCGGGAGAAGAAAATCCGCACTCATATGCAACTTCAGAAATTTTTACATCATCCCGTTGCAGAATTCCCCTTGCAATATGCACTCTGTACATAGTGAGATATTTGGAAAATGTTACTCCGAAATTTTTCATAAATTCTCTGCAGAAATGACTTTGTGTATAAAAAAGTTCTTTTGCAATTTCTTTAGATGATATATCTCTCTGATAATTATTGCGTATGTATTCCAGAACATTTTTGCAGAACTTTGACTCTTTGTTTGTAGAAAACGCTTCTGACAAAAAAGAATTGTTTATAAAATATGACATCATCTGTGAGATAAGTGCAGATACATCAAACAAAAGAGTTTGCTGCCCTTTTTCTACAGTTGAATATATTTGGGAGAATATCTCCCTTATATATTCATCCTTCATATAATTTATAATTTTTATACTGCCGTTGAGAAATTTGTTTCCCAGTTCATTGTCCACAATCAGTGTTGTATCAAAACAAAAACACCTGTGTCTATAGGGTTTGTCACCGTCGGGGATTACAGAATGTATCTCCATAGGATTGACAAAAAACACATCTCCTTTTTTTGCCTGATAGATTTGTGTACCGATACCGATTTTCGACTCGCCCTCAATAACATACAAAACTTCAATTTCGTTGTGTATATGAGGGTATGTCTGTTGCGGTACAACAGTTTCATTTATGGCAATGGGAGCATAGGAATATCGTTGTTTAAAGGAATCATCATACATAATCTTCACCTTTTACGGATATTATGATGGTTTTGTACTGAAATACTATTTGAGAACAGATACCGCATCTCCTATAGTCTTTTCAAATGCTTCTCTCCCGTATTTATCCACTTCTGCCTTGTTCTTTTCTCCGTGAGTAAGACATCCTGCGCCGCCGATACATCCGCCTACACAAGCCATACCTTCGATGAAGTTGGCATCAAGGACATTTTTGCTCTTCTTAAGAAGCGCCATTCTGCAGGCTTCTATTCCGTCACAGGCTACAGCCTTTAAGTCAAAGTCTATGTTCTGTTCTTTGAGTCCCTGCTTAACTGCATCGGAAAGACCGCCTGAACGGGCAAAGATTCTTCCGAAATATGATGCATTGTCAAGAACATCTTCTTCAAGAGTCATAATATCTATATCTTTACTGTCAAACAATGCCTGAAGTTCTTCAAATGTAAGAACTGCATCAACATAAGGTTTCACTTCATCAAGTTGTGCTTCTGCTTTTTTTGCAGTACAAGGTCCGATAAATATAACCTTTGCATTTTCTGTGGTTTCCTTGATATATTTAGCCAGTGTTGCCATTGGAGAAAGGTTATGTGATACATGCTCAAGAAGATTCGGGAATGATGATTTGATATATGATACAAATGCAGGACAACAAGAACTTGTAAGGAAGCCTTTTTCTGAAAGTTCCTTTGACTCTGCCTGTGCTACCATATCTGCACCGAGAGCCGCTTCAACTACTGTATAGAAGCCCAGTTTCTTAAGTCCTGTTATAACCTGTCCCAGTTTCGCATAAGTAAACTGACTGGAAATAGAAGGTGCAACCATAGCATATACTTTGTATTTTGTATTGTTTTCACTTTTCTTGATAGTATCTATTGCATCAAGTATAAATGACTTGTCCATTATAGCACCGAATGGGCACTGATATACACATGCACCGCAGTTTGTACACTTATCCGGATCGATTGCAGCAGCATTTTCTTCATTTATGGAAATAGCCTTTACTTTACATGCATTCTGGCAAGGACGCTTACGGTTGATAATAGCGGAATAAGGACACACCTTTGCACACTGACCGCATTCCACACACTTGGTTTTGTCAATATGTGCCACATGGTTCTGGTCAAAGGATATTGCACCCATTTTACATACATCTTCACATCTGTGAGCAAGACATCCTCTGCAGGACTGTGTTACCTCATATCCCGCTGCAGGACATTCGTCGCAGGCAATGTCAATAACCTCAATCACACCGGGAATATCTTTGTTTCCTCCCATAGCAATTTTGATTCTTTCGTGAAGAATTGCTCTTTCTTTGTATACACAGCATCTCATAGTAGGCACTTTTCCCGGAGAAATCTCCTTTGGGATATCGGTAATACTCTCAAGAAGAGTATCATCCCAGGCGTGTCTTGCAACTTCACGAAACACCTTGTATTTTAAATGTTGTACTTTTGTATCAAATTTTCTCATTTCTTATCTCCTTAATCTCCTAAAGATTCTGAGTCTAAAAATAACTTACTTTAATTCTTTTGCCCATCTGTGTAAGGCACTTGGAAAGTTCCTCCACAAGATTCATCTTGATACTGAAATTAATAGGCAAATCAGGATTCTGATGAGCAGGATTTATGGCTCTTCCCACATAGAAGTTAATGTCTGTAGCCTCTTCAAAAAGCAATTGGCATATAAGGGATGCACCGTCTTTTTTGAAATTCCAGTGCTCATAAAGGCTGTTTTCATCAAGGTAATCCTTGGCATATTCAAGCACTCTGTTTACAGTGATAACGCCCTCTGTCACAAGGTCCACACCTTCTATCTTCGCAATAGGAGGCACATCGGATTTTTCAAAACTGAGGGATGCCTGCAAGGGTTTGCCCAGATATTTCGCCGCAATGGAAGAAGTGGTTCCGCCGCATATGATGTGCTTGCCTTCCTTTGAGAAGAACAAAGACATCATTCTGTCGCAGTCGTCACGGTTTGACGGTGGGCCAAAGAGAATATTCATAGGCTCTCTTCTTCTGATTTTTACTATGCAGGCTGTAGCATCATCTCCCGGTTCGTGCCCGTAGAGTCTGTCACATTCATCCACAAGAATGGTAGAAAGATTTTTTGCAGTAAGACCTGTAAGGGACATTGTTTCCATATAAGCAATAATGTCTTCTCTCTTCCAGCCGAAATTATATGCAAGACCGATACCTGCGTGAGGACAACCGTCACTCATTGCAATAAAGATATCATTTTCCTGAAGACGGATGGTGGATTTGTATATTTTCTTACCGTCTATATTCATTTCAGTTTTTGGATAATCGTAGTTCTCTCCGTTTCTCAGAAGAATAACCAGAGGATTATCGTACTGAATCACTTCTGCCGTTTCGTTATCTATGATATGAATAATGGTGAAGGTGGAATATGCCACACCTCTTACCGAACATACAGGAAGCGTAGCGGCAATGGTTGATACACATTCCTCAATAGGAAGTCCTTCTGCCATCATAGTGGAAATAATCTTTGATGTAAGGGTGGAAAGGATACTTGCCTTAACGCCGCTTCCCAGACCGTCTGCAAGAACCACAACTGTGGAATTTTCGTTCTGTTCTATAATATCCACATGATCTCCGCACAGTTCTTCACCAACATGATTTACACTTTTGAAGCCGATGTCTGCGCATAAATTATTCATCTGATACCGACTCCTTTAGTTTTGCAAGTGCAATTTTTGTTTCTGCAGCAGTTTCACCGAGAAGAGATGCAATTTCCTGAACGATACGCATCTGCTTGTCAACAACTTTGTCTGCAACTTCTATTGTTTTGTGTCTGATACTTTCTTTTTTGTCTCTTTCCAGTTCTTCATCGGTAACATCTCTCATAATGCCGATGAGAAGATGTGAATCCTCCGCGTATACAACAGACTGTTCCACATAGCGGTTATACTCTGCAAGATACACTCTCTTGCCGATGATATCCCTTCCTGTGGACAGTACATCAAGAAAGTCTGTAGGATCAAGGATTCTTATTACCTGATCGCCGAGTATATCATTTTCTGAACGGATGTTCATAATGTTCTTTGCAGAATTATTGATAGACTGCACTTCCAGATTTTCGTTAAGAACAATAAGTCCGTTTGGAGAATTCTTAACAATGGCATCAGAGAAACTTTCCGCCTTATCCTTAAGGAACGGAAGACACATGGTAATCTCTGCCTTACCCTGCCATACTGCAATAGCCTTTTCACGGCAGGTGTTGTAACCGCATGAACCGCAGTTGAGTTCATCGGATGCTTTGAACTTACCCATCTGTCTTAAGATGTTTCCTATTTCCACATCTGACGGTGTAGTAAGTTTCTTTTCTATATATTCAAACTGTTTCTTAAGTTCCATCGGTTTTGGCATAACCACGTCAAAGTCTTCTTTACCTGCAAAGTTTGCAATGGTAATGTGATCCTTGATAGGAGATGTACGGTGATACTTTTCCATAACGGGACCGCCGATACAACTTCCCACACAGGCAGACATTTCTATGAAACATTTGTGGATTTTGCCTTTTTCTATATCACGGAGAGCATCTATACAGTTTTCCACACCGTCAAGAGCAATGTAGGTATAACCCGGAGCATCAAGAGTCATAGTCTTCAATATACCGCCGGTGGTCGGGAAAAATCTTGCACGCGTGTTGTCGTTCGGATATATCGCCTGCTCCAATACGATGTTTTCCTTTTCGAGCCACTTCGTAAGC
>JAZSJF010000019.1:0-6044 GCA_045534195.1 Clostridia bacterium
CGCAAAAAGGAAAGGGATAATATTTATATTTCTTTCTATACTAATTTATACTACTATAATTATTTTCAGGTTGGAAAGCATCTCATATGATGCTTTCCTTTTTATTTTATTCCTTTTTGCTTTGGACAAATATTCACCTGCACTGTATCACATACAGTTTTGGTTCTATTTGTCCAATCCACGCCATTTTTCCTATTTCTTACATCCATTCCAAAATGCCCCGGAACGCCAAAAGGAAAAGAATTAATATTATTTTTCTTACTGATTTATATTAATTTAATTATTTTTAGGTTGGAAAGCATCTCATACGATGCTTTCCTTTTTATTTTGTTCCTTTTTGCTTTGGACAAATATTCACTTAAGGACATAAAAAAAGCGAGGATGTAAAAAATTTCATTTTTACATCCTCACTGATTATACAACACTAAGCAACAGCGAATACATCAAAGGAATGGTTATAATACACAATGTATGAGATATCATTGCCATTGAAGCACCGATAGATGTATCTCCGCCGTATGCGGCAGGAAACACAACAGTATTAAGTCCCAAAGGTGTACCAAATGCAAAAAATGCAAGTGACAGTGTAACAATATCCGCTCCGAGGAAATACAAAACAGTCACAAATATTGCAGGGAATACTATCAGTCTTAAAAATGTTGCAGTGTATATTCTTCTTTTTTTGAGAAGTTTTATCACATCGAAATCCGCCACAACAAACCCGGTAAGCACCATCGCGAGAGGTCCCATACAGGATGCAAATCCCGATACCGCAGATGTGACAAACTTCGGAAGATACACCGCAAGTCCGCTAAGTCCCAGGGCAGCCCCCACTACAATGGATATTACTATAGGATTAAGAAGCGCCTTCAAAGGATTCTTTTTTTTCTTCGTCTTTGGGGTAAGTATCAGTATACCCCAGGTATACACCGCCACATTCAGTGCCAGTGTAAATAACATATAGTTATACAGATATTCCTCTCCCATAATTGCAGGCACGATGGCATTTCCCATAAACGAAAAATTACCGAATGCCAGAGCATATCTGTATATATTTCTGTCATAGTGTCTTTTTGCAAAGACATTTGCCAGAGGAATTGCTATCAGAAGCGCCATTGACAAAGCCACTACAGAATACAGAATCAACCGATAATTATCTTTCACCGATTCCAGTGTACAGTATTTTGTAAAAGTGTTTATGACAAGAGACGGCACCAGAATATAATTTTCCAGTTTGGAAAGCACAGTTGCGGTATCCCTCGGCACAAGTTCTTTTTTATTTAATAAAAATCCAATGATCATACACACAAAAAGCACAAGCATAGGTGTAAGCGTAGCACTGAATACTGACACAATTTCCTTCAAAAATTACACTCCCTTTGATTATATATTTCCACAAACCAATAAAGTATATCACAAATTTTTTTATATGTAAAGTTTTTTATAAAGAAAAAAGAAAGTCAGGGGGACGACTTTCTTTTTCCGTTTTTGCTATTAATTTGGAAATCACATGCATAAGTAATACTTAATGCATGAAGCAAACATAATAAATACTATCAACCGGTAATCGGTGTTTCTTCACCCAAAACGAGTTTCACAGACATTGTTGTACCGCTTCTCCATACTGTGATGTTTATCACATCATTTGGTTTGTATTTATTTTTGATAGTATTGATTTCATCTACAGTCTTTACCTGTTGTCCCTCAATCTCAATGATAATATCACCGATTTTAAGTCCTGACATATATGCAGGTGAACTTGATGAAATTGAATATACATACACACCTTCCACAAGGCCGTATGCTTTTGCCTGCTGGCTTGTGATTGCCTGACCTGAAATACCGATTACAGGTCTTCCTTTAACATATCCTGCAGACATAAGGTCTTCAATAATAGGGCGTGCTTCTGCAGTAGGAATGGCAAATCCGAGGCCTTCAAGTTGATTTGAAGAAATCTTTGCAGTATTGATACCGATTACTTCGCCATATACATTTACCAGTGCACCGCCGGAATTACCCGGGTTAATTGCAGCATCTGTCTGGATAAGAGTAAGAGTTTTGTTGTCAATTGTGATAGAACGGTTAAGAGCACTGATATAACCTACTGTAACTGTTCCTGCAAGTTCCTGACCGAGAGGGTTGCCGATTGCAACGGCAAGATCGCCTACTCTGAGAGCGGTACTGTCACCAAGAGTTGCAAACGGAAGTTCTGTTGCTTCTATCTTCAATAGTGCAAGGTCTGTTCTTGCATCGCCGCCCTTGAGAACTGCGCTGTACTCTTTTCCCGTATTAAGGATAACAGTGATTTCTTCTGCGCCCTCTATAACATGATAATTTGTAATAATATAACCGTCACTGGAAATGATAATTCCCGAACCACTGCCCTGTTCGATTGTTTCGGGCTGAGCATAGTAGAAATAGTTCTTACTTGTTGCTTTGTTTATAATACCTACAACTGCAGGACCTACCTTTTCTGCAATGTCGGGGATTTCAAGTTTTTCTCTGTTTGAATTTGCGGTTATTGCCTTTGCGGTTGTTCCCTGAACCTTATCAACCAAAGGTGTCTGGCTCTGGTTTTTCAGAGAATGTTCATAGAACTTCAACGCTACAAAAGATGTGCCGAAAACTGAAACAAGCATTGTAAGTACAATTGCAGTCACAAGAGCAAATGTACCGAATTTCTTTTTGCTCTTTTTCTTTGGAGCGTTGTATGTTGTTACATAAAAATCTGCAACCGGTGCTTTTTCTTCTGATTCTTCTCCTTTGTCATAAAAATCTATAGAAAAATCATCTTCCGGAGCATTTTCTTCTCCACAAACATCCTCAGATAAATCGTCAGTTACCTCTTCGATTATCTCTGTCGGCTGTTCAGTTATATCTTTTGTTTCTTCAACGACTTCTTCTGTTTCTTCCTGATTAAAAAAATCATTTTTGAATTCATCCATAATGAATACCTCCTTAATTGATGAAATTGTGTATCGAAACACTATCGGTGTTTCTATTAATATAATACTTTATATTTTTTAAAAAATTATAAACAAATTGTAAATAATCACTCTCAAAACCTGTTGTTTTTGCCATTTTCATCAGGTTGCTCCCGTCTTATCACAGACTTGTCACACACTCTCCAGTGTAAAGGTGAATTTCGCATATTCTCCCTCCACACTTTCTGCTTTTATCTCCTCTGCGTGCTTGGTTATGATACTGTGAACTATAAAAAGTCCAAGTCCCACACCGTTGGGATTATCGCCTCTTGATGTATCGGCTTTGAAGAATCTGTCCCATATGAAGGGAAGATTTTCTTTCTTTATACCTTCACCGGTATTTTTTATCTCCACATTCACTTTTTTGTCCGGTTTTGATATCTTTATCTGTATCTCTCCGCCTTTTGGTGTGAACTTTATGGCATTGTGCATAATGTTTGTAATCACCTGATTTATACCGTCACTGTCTGCCAGTACATTCTGTTTGTCGTTTTCAAGTTCAAGACTGAGGTTGATATCTTTTTGTGTAATTTCATTTTCAAACTTAATAAGAACTATTCTCACAAGTTCGTTTATGTCAAACTCACTTTTGTTTATTTTGTAATATCCGCCGTCAAGTCTTGAAATATTCAATAGGTCCGCCACAAGCCGTGAAAGTCTTTTTGACTCAGACAAAACCACATTAAGATACTCATCCTCTTTTTCTTTTGGTATTGTACCGTCAAGTATTCCCTCTACAAACCCTGTAATTGAAGTCATTGGCGTTCTTAACTCGTGAGATACATCTGATACAAATGTAGAACGCATTTTCTCAAGATTTTCTATACTGTCTGCCATACGGTTTATATTTTCTGACAATGAACCCAGTTCGTTCTTTTCGATGCATTCCACTCTTTTGTCAAACTTTCCTTTCGAAAATTCCGTAACTGCGTTATTAATCTCCTTTACAGGATCTGTAATCTTTTTTGAAATAAAATAAAAAAGCAGAAATGCTATAAAAAGCACTATCACAATGGCTATAGCCATATCGGGAATAATGTCATTGATATTATTCACTATTTCTGCAGTTGGCGAACTGATAATAACTCCGCCGTACAAAAATCCATTGTATTCAATGGGCATTCCTACTGTCAGTGCATTCTCATCACCGAAATCCTTTACCACATTTTTATCGGAAATACTCTTTCCTTTAAGAATATCATCCACATACTTTCCGCTGACGGAACCGTGGTTGAATGTGGCCGCTTCCTTTCCGCTTGCTGCCACAATATCTCTGTCCGAATCAAAAACAAGAATCGTAGAATTTGTTGCACCGCTTATAATATCAAGTGTAGACCGTCCCATCATAAGTCTGTAATCTCTCTCTGCCGGGCTTCCTACACCGGTAAAAAAATCAGTGAAATATTCCGATACTCTATGTGCATTACTTTCAAGCATTTGTTTTTTGTCATCAAGTGCAATTCTTTTTTGTTTTTCAAAATTTGTACCTGAAATAGAAAAGAAACAAACGGCAACTATCGCAAAACTGAATATTACCACTGCAAATCCGCCCACAAGAAGACTTCTTAATATGCTCTTGCGTTTGTCCATTTTGGATTCACCTCAAATTTATATCCTACTCTCCAAACTGTTTTTACCTGCCACATTTCTTCGTAGCCTGAGAGTTTTTCTCTAAGTCTGTTTATATGCACATCCACTGTTCTGGAATCCACATATACATCATATCCCCACACCTGATCAAGAAGTTGGTCCCGCGTAAAGACCTTATTGGGATTGGATGAAAGAAAATACAGAAGTTCCAGTTCCTTTGGCGGAATATCTATGCTCTTCCCTCCTACTTTAAGTTCATAAGTATTTAAGTTAACGCTAAGATTAGGGTATACAACTTCTTTTTTGTTGGAAGTTTTTACCTCATATCTTCTCATTACTGCTTTGACTCTTGCAATAAGTTCCTTTGGTTCAAAGGGCTTTACCATATAATCATCTGCACCCAGTTCAAGCCCAAGTACCTTATCAAATGTTTCGCCCTTTGCAGTAAGCATTATAACGGGAATATTGCCCATTCTCCTGATTTCCTTAAGCACTTCTATACCGTCTGTCACGGGAAGCATAATATCAAGTATCACTGCCATAGGCGGATTCTCTACAAACTTATCTATAGCCGCCTTCCCGTCATATGCAATATCTGTAAGATATCCTTCCTTCTCAAGATAAAGTCTTACAAGTTCACATATGTTTTTGTCATCATCAACAATGAGAATTCTGTTTTCGAAATTCATATCTTCCGACCTCATTTCTTATCTTTACTTTCATAATATTTACAAAGCATCTTTACGGGGCAATCAATACAATTGGGATTGCGAGCCATACAATACTTTCTTCCGTGAAACACGAGTTGATGGCAAAATCTGATTTTGTAGTCATCGGGGACAATTTTGTCAAGATCCATTTCTATCTTATATGGTTCTTTGTACTTTGTAAGACCAAAACGGTTTGTAAGTCTTATAGCGTGGGTATCTATCACAAGTCCCGGATAACCAAACAAATCCCCGAGTACAAGATTTGCAGTTTTTCTCCCTACTCCCGAGAGAGAAAGCATTTCTTCCATTGTACGGGGAAGTTCACCGCCGAATTTCTCTGCTATGTCCTTGGATGAAGCGATGATATTCTTCGCCTTGTTTTTATAAAACCCGCAGGGACGGATATCTTCCTCAAGTTCACTCAGATCCGCATTTGCAAAATCATAAACGGTTTTATATTTCATAAACAAATCCTTTGTAACTATATTCACTCTTTTATCGGTACACTGTGCGGAAAGTTGAACTGCAACAAGAAGTTGGTGGGGTGTGTCGAAATCCAGTGAACACTTTGCATCAAAGTATTCTTTGTCAAATATTTCTTTTATTTTGAGCACTTTTTCTTTTCTTCTCACAAATCATCCCTCCCTCAAAGGTCATTATACTATATATTTTTGAATTTGAACAGATATTAAGGTGATATTTTACAAATTATTAAAAAATATTATAAATCTGTCAAGATAACACTTGAATAGTAACTGTT
>JAZSJF010000392.1:0-4356 GCA_045534195.1 Clostridia bacterium
ATGTATATGCAGTTAACTTTTTCATCAATAAAATGATAAGGAGGTATGTTATGTACGAAACATTGGAAAATGCGTTCAGAAAATATTATCCTGATGAAAGGTATGACCTTAGTTGGGCATTTTGTCCATACAGGGTTTGTCCTCTTGGCGCACATGTAGATCATCAGAAAGGTGCAGTTACCGGTTTTGCTATTGACAAGGGAATAGAGATGGCTTATGTTCCTACTGAGTCCAAAATCTGTGAATTGAGAAGCCTCAATATGGAAGGCAGAGGGATTTTTCCTATCCGTGATGTACCTGAAAGACAGTATGACTGGTGTGACCATCTTCGCGGCGCTGCAAAGATGCTTGGGAAACGTTATGAACTGAAAACCGGTATAAGAGGTATCATTTACGGTGCATTGCCTATTGGCGGACTTTCTTCATCGGCGGCAGTAATTATTTGTTTCTTAAGCGCCCTTATTCACGCTAACGGACTTAAACTTACACAGAGGGAAATGATTGATATTGCTCTGGAAACAGAGAATGAATATCTTGGTATAAGTGTAGGTAAACTTGACCAGAGTTGTGAAGTTCTCTGTGAAAAGGACAACCTTCTGTATCTCGACACATCAGATGATTCTTATGTAAATCATCCTGTTAATAAAAATATGAAACCTTTTGAAATCGCAATATTCTTTTCAGGTGTTGCGCGTACACTTGTAGGTACTGCATACAACACAAGGGTTGACGAGTGTAAGAGTGCTGCATACAATGTACTTGCACATTCGGGAGCAGAGTATGGCAAGTATAAAGAAACATATCTGAGAAATGTAGATTTTGAAACATATGAGAAGTACAGAGATCTTCTTCCGCTTAATTTCCGCAAACGTGCCGATCACTACTACAGTGAACAAAAGAGAGTACAGGACGGTATCAAAGCGTGGAATGACGGCGATATAGAAAAGTTCGGACAACTCATATTTGAATCCGGAGAAAGTTCTATCGAACTTTATGAAACAGGTTCACCTGAACTTAAAAAACTTTATGATATTATGAAAGAAACAAAGGGAATATATGGCGGAAGATTTTCCGGTGCAGGATTCAAGGGTTGCTGTATGGCGATTATTGATCCGGAATATAAAGAAACCATCGAAAAGGAAGTAACAGAGAAATACCTTGAAGCATTCCCCGAACTTAAAGATACATTTTCGGTACATTTCTGTACCACAGGAAACGGAGTTGAATTCTGATGATATGTATGGTACTGGCGGCAGGATATGCCACAAGATTGTATCCTTTGACAGAGAATTTTCCAAAGCCACTTCTTAAGGTGAAAGAAAAAACTATTCTTGACTGGCTTCTGGATGATATTGATTCTGCAAAAGAGATTTCAAAGTATGTTATTATATCCAATCACAAGTTTGTTGAGCATTTTGAAAACTGGGCAAAAGATAAAAAACTTTCTGCTCCTATAGTTGTTCTTGATGACGGTTCAACAGACAATGATAACCGACTTGGTGCAGTTAAGGATATAGAGTTTGCAATTGAAAAAGAAAATATTGATGAAGATATTCTTATCATTGCAGGGGATAATGTTCTTGATTTTTCATTTGGAGGATTTATAAATTACTTCAAAGAAAAGAATGCAACCTGTGTTATGAGATACTTTGAAGAAAGAGAAGAAAAACTCAAAAAAACCGGTGTTGTAGTAGTTGATGATAACGGATATATAAAGAGTATGGTGGAAAAGCCACCTGTTCCTCCGTCAAACTGGGCGGTGCCTCCTTTCTATATCTATAAGAGGGATGATGTTCAACTTGTGAAAAAAGGTATAGAGTCAGGTTGCGGCACAGATGCACCGGGAAGTTTTATTGCATGGCTTTGTACACAGTGTGATGTGTATGCTATGGAAATGCCGGGTAAACGTTATGATATAGGAAATCTCGAAAGTTATAAAGCAGTAGAAGAAACCTATAACGGTATTACAATTAAATAGTGTCTCTCCGTCTGCAATATAGGACGGAATATAAAATGATGCTTGATAAGGAAATGTTACATTGGATGTAATGTTTCCTTATTTTTTTGATTAAGAATCTTTGTTCTTCACAGGTTTCATAAAATAAGATTTAATTTGCAAACAGAATGAATTATTATTTAAAAAACACAAATAGTAACTGTAAATGCCTTATAAATGTTTGAATTTCTGTGTTTTTATTTATTTTTGTGAGAAATTCTTGACTTTTGTGTTTTGTTGTTGTATTATTAATATAGCGTATATTAGGAGTAGTATTATGAAAATAGTATTTTGTGATCTTGACGGAACTATCCTTTTGTCGGGTGAAAACAAACTTTCAAAGGAAGTTGTTGCCGGCATAAATAAGATTCTTGATAACAATATAATATTTTGTGTGGCGTCAGGCAGATGTTACAGTGAACTCAGAAGGATAATGGGAGATTTGTCCCAACGGATATATTTTATCCCTTCAGACGGTTCACAGATTATATATAAGGAAGAAACTCTGTATGAAGTGCCGCTTGATAAAAGTGAACTTGGATTTCTCGATGAAGAGAGAGATTATGTACTTCACGGAAAGTATCTTTCTTATGTTAAGTCATGTAAGGATACATTTGTAAGAAAAATCAAAGAGCAGTACAACGGTCATATCGAGAGAGTATCTGACTATAAAGAAATCAAAGGAAATATATATAAACTTTCTCTTTATGGAAGTCACAGAGAAATACCTCTTGATAATGTGTATAAAGATTATAATATAAGAGAATTTGTTAGTGGCACAAACAAAGGAATTGCGGCAAAAAAACTTCTTGATATATTATCAGTTGACAAAAAAGATGCAATTGCTTTGGGAGATGGAACAAACGATATAGAACTGTTTGAAGAGGTGGGAGAATCTTATGCAATGATTCAGGCTCCTCCTCAGGTAAAAAAGAAGGCTACGGGAATTGTACTTGATTTTTTCCGATTTATAGAAAAAGTGATAAAGGAGTGATAATATGAGCATTTCAAATCTTGAAGAAATCAGAAAAAGTGACAGAATAGACAGACTCAAAGAAAACCTCTTTAAGTCTATGCCGGAGATTGAAGCAGACCGTGGTGTGCTCATTACAGAATCTTATCAGGAAACAGAAGGACTTCCTATTATAGAAAGAAGAGCAAAGGCTTTCAAAAAAATCTGTGAGAATATTCCAATTACTATAAGAGACCTTGAACTTGTAGTAGGTAGCGCTACAAAGGCTCCGAGAGGATGTCAGGTATTCCCTGAATACTCATATGAATGGCTTGAATCGGAATTCGATACAGTTGCTACCCGTTCTGCAGACCCGTTCTATATAAGTGAAGAAACAAAAGATAAATTGAGAAAGGTTTATCCTTATTGGAAAGGAAAAACCACATCAGATCTTGCCTCAAGTTATATGACAGATGAAACCAAACTCTCTATTGAACACAATATCTTCACTCCCGGAAATTATTTCTATAACGGTGTCGGACATATTACCGTTCACTATGATGAAGTTCTTAAATACGGTTACAAAGGACTTATAGAAAAGGTTCAGAAAGAACTTGATAACTGTCAGGTGTCTGACGGAGATTACATAACCAAATCTTCATTCCTTAAGTCCTGTATCGAAAGTATGCAGGCGGCAATAACTTATGCAAAGAGATATTCACACCTTGCAAAAGAAATGGCAGACAGGGAATCAGATCCTGTAAGAAAAGAAGAACTGCTTACTATTTCGAAAAACTGTGACAGAGTACCGGAAAACGGAGCAGAGGGATTTTATGAAGCATGTCAGTCTTTTTGGTTTGTACAGATGCTTTTGCAGACGGAATCCAGCGGACATTCCATTTCTCCGGGAAGATTTGACCAGTATATGTACCCTTACTATAAAAACGATATAGACGAAGGAAAGATTACTCCTGAATTTGCTCAGGAACTTATGGATTGTATCTGGATCAAACTCAATGACCTTAACAAAGTCAGAGATGCCGCATCTGCAGAAGGCTTTGCGGGATACAGTCTGTTTCAGAATCTTATTGCAGGCGGTCAGGACGAAAACGGTCTTGATGCTACAAACGAACTTTCCTTTATGTGTATATTTGCTACAAAGCATGTGCTTCTGCCACAGCCTTCATTCTCTGTGAGAGTATGGAACAAGACTCCTCACGAATTCCTTATCAAGGCGGCGGAACTTACAAGAACAGGTGTGGGACTTCCCGCTTATTATAATGACGAAGTTATCATTCCTGCACTTATAAACAGAGGTCTTACAATAGATTAAGCGAGAGATTACAATATCATCGGATGTGTTGAACCGCAAAAGTCAGATCGAACTGACTGATGGCCCGATGCAGCA
>JAZSJF010000447.1:0-8541 GCA_045534195.1 Clostridia bacterium
CTATGCAAGAAAAGACGGTATACTTATAGTGATCGCCGAAGAACTAAAAAAAAGAAATGCCTGGGGAGGTTTTTGGGGGAAAAGTTTCACTTTTGAAACAATGAAAATAATCCTGGAAAAAATGTGCATAAAAGCAAATGCAGATATATTATACGAAACAAGGTATATCGGATGCGACACAGAAAACGGAGAAATAAAAGGAGTATATGTGTCAAATATAGACGGTATCGTTTGTTATAGTTCAAAATTTTATATAGATGCATCAGGTGACGTTTCCCTTGCTTATGATTCAGGTGTAAACTGTTTTGTAGGTGAAAATGATGATTACAAAAAATGTCAGGCAATGACACTGATGTTTCTTGTATCGGGAATTCCTGACAAATACAAAGATGGCGGTAAGATATTTGACATTGTGGATGCCGCATTCAAAAAAGAAGGCAAAGGAAACAAACTCAATTTTGACAAACCTTTCCTTATCCCTGCCCCGGGAAACGGCTTTGCAAATGTCCAGTTAACTCATATGAAAGAATATAATCCTCTGTCACAATCAGAACGTACAAAGGCAATTATAGACGGCAGACGGCAACTCACCGATGTATTTAACGCTCTGAAAAACTTTGACGATGATTTCAAAGACTTATCACTGGTGTCTTCCGCCCCTCTTCTTGGTGTGAGAGAATCAAGAAGAATCGAAGGCGAATATACAATTACAGACGAAGACCTTATAAACGGAACAAAATTTGATGACGGAGTTACAACTGTTACATTCAATGTGGATATCCACTCCTCATCCGGCGATGAACAGATTTGCAGAAAAGTAACACCATATCAGATACCCTTGAGAGCGATGATCCCAAAAGGAATCAATAATCTTCTTGTGTGTGGAAGATGCATATCGGGAACACATATTGCAATGGCATCATACAGGGTAACAGGCAATTGTTCTGCTATGGGTGAAGCATGCGGAAAAGTTCTGGCATATGCATCAAAAAATAATGTAGGAATAAAACAAGTGCCGAAAGAAGTATATTATAAGCCATTTGCCGACAGTGTACAATATGAATAAACACTGCAGATAACAGAAATGCAAAAAACGAGGGGATGTAAAAATATATCAATTTTACATCCCCTTGCTTTTATTCCTCATTGATGTTTTCTGTATTTTGTTCCGCTTTATCAATATTTGACTGTGCTTTTTTCTCTTCTTCATAGAATTTCTTTACATTGTCAATCTGGATATTAAGGGAATCAACAGTTTCAGAAAGTTTTTTGTTTTCAACCTTTAACTGATGAATTTCATCATTCAGTTTCTTTACTTCATCTGATTCGTTGAACTTAGCATTGTAGATAAGAAAGAAACTTAATGCAAATGACAAAACAAATATAACAGTATACTTAAGAATCCCGAGAAACCACACTCTTAAATTATATGCCTTTGTGTGTTCAGAAAAAAAGTTATAATAATTCATCTCAATAATCATCCTTTTATATTTTTATAAGTTTGCCATTTTTCAAAAGGCAGATATAACTCTCATCACATATTTTTCCGGTTATCCGTTCAATTGCATCTCTGTATATAAGAATCTGATTGGTGTAATTTGCTCTTATTAGATTTTCGTCATCAGATTTATTTGTTTTGTAATTAATGAGAGTGTAGTTTCCCCGTTCATTCTCATAAAACAAGTCAATTGCACCCTGAATAACTATTGTTTCGTCGCTTGATGCAAATTCTTCAGATACATCCTTTGCACTTTTGAGAATCTTGAATGGGAATTCACGGTATACCGATTTGCTTTTTGCAATTTCGCGTCCTTTTTCACCTGAAATGAAACTGAACAAAGAATCCTTGTCCACAAGTTTCTTATCTTCTTCATCAATAAACCCTTTTTGAATCATATCATCCATAAGTTCGTCTATGTGTGATACAGAAGTTATTTTTGAAAAATCCGCAAACTTAAGAACAAGATGTGTAACTGTTCCTTTTTTGAGCGGTGAATCTGATTCCTTTGATTTTTTTGCCTTAAGTGAAGGCATAGACATAAAGGAATACTCCTCATCAGATTCAAGTTTGTTGTAATACTCTTTTAATTCAGTAACAGTAAATGCAGTAGGTATATCCTCGTCGTATCCCGGATATTTATATACAAAACGGTTATAGAAATCGCATTTTGCAAAATCTTTATCACATTCATCTGCCTTCTTAAAAACAGAAAGTATATCTGAATTCTTTTCCGAATCAAAAGCGTCGGATACATCAATGGTGTGTGAATCACATATATTCACCTTAAATGCGGTATTATGAAGTCTGTATTCTCCCACATATGTAGGTTTGTCAGGCTCTATGGAAAACACCGCAGGGAGTATCCATGCAAAAAAGGTCTTTGCATTAAGAAGCATATCTGCAGAAAAAGGAGTTTCTTCAGTTGCTTCTGTGTTATATTTTTCCAGTTGCTTATATGCATACGGTATACATCCTGTAATTATAAGTTTTTCTCTCGCTCTTGTCAATGCAACATACAAAACTCTTTCTTCTTCTGACAAAGATTCAGAATTCAACCGTTCCTTTATTGCAGTGTGTGTTATAAGAGGATATGAAAAATGTGTATTTATATCAGAATATTTAAGTCCAATTCCCAGTTTTTTGTGAAGAAGAAAACTTCCTCTCATATCAAAACTGTTAAACTCTCCTCCGCAACGGCAAAGAATTACCACAGGAAACTCAAGACCTTTGCTCTTGTGTACCGACATAAGTCTTACTACATTCTGAGATTCATCAATCAAAGAGGCAGACGGAGAGTCTTTCTTTTCGCGGAGATTTTCGTTTATAAAATGTATAAAATTGAATATTCCCTTAAAATCGGTTTTTCCGAATTCCTCTGCCCTTTTTATAAAAAGATTTACATTTGCCAGTGCCTGTGATGGCAAAGGAAGTGACATAACATACTCTCTGTAATTAATCTTGTCAATAAGATAATTGATAAAATCAGTAGTGGCAAGAAGTTTTGATTTTTGTCTGAGGTCATCAAGAACATCAAGAAATGCCCTTATCTTCGCCCCAAGACCATCTTTGTACTTTGATTCATAAAGTCTGAGAGCATTATAGAAGAACTCATCTTTGTCACACATACGGATATTAAGTAGTTCATTCTCGTCAAATCCAAAAACGATTAACCTCATAACACTTACAAGTTCAATGTCATCAAGGGGATTTAGCACAACCTTTATAACGGAAATCAGAGAAGATATTTCTTCTGAATACAGATAACCTTCGTTATAATCAATAAACAGAGGAATACCGTACATTCTGAACACATCATTGTATATCTGTGTGTGCCCTTTAAGGCTTCTCATAAGAACTGCAATATCCGAATACCGTATTTCTCTCGTCCCTGCATTTTTGTCATAAACAAGTGTCTTTGAATCAATAATAGAACGGATTTTCTTTGCTATGAAAATCGCTTCGGCACTTTCTTTGGTCAGTGCTTCATCGCTTTCGGGGAAGTTTTCTTTTTCATAGTTTATAATATCAATGTCAACAGTCTTAAAATAATCATCATCTGTATAAGGCGAATCCTCGTTATAATAAAGATACTCATCTTCTGTATATCTGATTTCACCTGTATTCTCAGTCATTACACAGGAAAATATGTGATTTATCGCATTAAGGACTTCTTTTCTGCTTCTGAAGTTTTTGTTGAGAGTGATAAGAGAACAATCTGCAACTGAAGAAGGATCGTATTTTTCATAAAATTCCTGTTTGGATGTAAAAAGAGATGGATCGGCATCTCTGAATCTGTAGATACTCTGTTTGGCATCCCCTACCATAAATATGTTGTTTTTGCCATCATCCATACGGGATACAAGTTGAAATATCTTTTCCTGAACATTGTTACAATCCTGATATTCGTCTATGTAAATTTCTTCAAAGGATTCAGAAAGCGTCTTTGCATAGTCGGTTCTGTTGCCGTCTTTATCCATAAGACATTTAAGGGAAAGATGCTCATAATCAGAATAGTCAACAAGATTCTTTTTTAATTTAAGCGCGGAAAACTCCTGAGAAAACGCTCTGACAAGTCTGATTACTATGTCCACATATTCCGAAGCATCACGCATACTTTTTCTTAAATCATCAAGTGTGAGAAAAACGATGTTAGTAACGCCACCGAAAAGTTTCTTTGCATCATCTCTCATATTCTTGGTTTTGTCTGCTATATCCGCATCCATATTTTTGATATATTTATTATCTCGTTTTTTAAATTTTAACTGAGAAAAGAAGTTATATGCACTATCCCAGTTTTTGAGCGAATCATATCCTTCAACCGCCATTTGCATTTCATCACAAAGAAATTGAGCGAACTCTCCGCCTTCACTGTCCAGATCACAGAGAGAAATTGCTTTTTTGTATATGGAAATCGCCTTTTTTACAGAAAATGATGCTTTTTTTAACAACACCTCTGTATAAGGCTCAACAATCCCTTTTTTGTAGTTATCATAAATATCCGAAAGCCACTTGTCAGGATCAGAAAATGTCCTTGAGAAGTCGTATATTTTTATAACAACATCAAGCAATGCAGAATCTGTCCTTTTTGAATATGAAGATACGAATCTAAGAAATCCGGCATCATTTTTTTCATAAAAATTTTCAAAAACATTGTCAATTGCTTCTCTTTTTAAAAGTTCAATTTCCGCAGTATCTCCCGTACGGAATGCAGGATCAAGTCCGAGAGTGTTGAAATTGGATTTTATAATATCAAGACAAAAACTGTGAATGGTACAAAAATGAGAGTTTGCACTTAAAGCAAGTTGCTTTTTGAGATGCACATCATCAGGTGTATCATCAAGTTTCTTCATTATCTTTGCATTGATACGCTCTTTTATTTCCGATGCGGCCGCGTTGGTAAATGTCATCACAAGGATTTTGTCTATATCGCAACCGTCTTCATCCATTACTCTTTTTATAATTCTGTCTGTCATAACGGCAGTTTTGCCGCTTCCGGCAGATGCACTGACGAGAAGATTTGTAACGGGCGCTTCAATGGCGTATGACTGTTCAGTTGTCCACTTCATTTTCATCCTCCAACCTTTCCCACACTGTTTCTGCCTTCATAGTTTCTATATTTCTGAATCTTCCGCTGAATCTGCACACAGAACTGAAATTACATCTGTTGCAGGATGTTTTGTTTCCTTTTTCATAAGGATCCATGGAATAAACACCTGACATAATTCCTTCTGCAAGTTTTGCGACTTTTTTCTCAAGATGATTGAACAACAAATAAAACTGATCTTCCGTTGCAGTTTTTTTGATATTATTTTTGTAGGTTGTTTCATCAAAAGCATCCGAAAGTTGTTCTTCAGAAGAAATAAGCCCCTGCAAGGCATAATTTTTGTTAAGCATACCTTCGACCTTTTCTGCATCGCGGATATCATCACCGTCGTGAATAAAATCATTGATTTTAAAATACAACGCTCCTGCAGGTCTGTATGTCTTATCAGATTTTGTAAGTACATCAAGATACACAAACAACTGAAAATCAAGACCGTAAAAGAGATTCTCAAAAGAAAACTTCTTATCTCCCGTTTTGTAATCAATAACTCTTACAAACTCACCCTGATCTGTTTTGTATGAGTCAGCCCTGTCTATAACGCCGGTAAGTTTGGCTTTTTTGCCGTTCGAAAGTTCAAGTTCTACACATCCGAGTCCCTGATCATTGAAGGTGATTTCATACCCCAACGGAGAAAAACGGGAATCTGTAATCTGCTTTACCACCTGGATAAATGATGTGGTAAGGGTTTCATTAAGACGCTGAATTTTAAAAAGTTCCCGTCGGGACAGTCTTTCTGTATCAATACCCATAGCAAGTGTCTGTTCGTTGATATAAAAAGCAATTTTTTCTTTTATATATTTTTCGGTTACCTGAGTATATGAACCGAATTCTCTTTCTATCTCCTTGCAAAGAAATTCAAATACAGAATGAGCAAGAGTACCGATATTAGCAAAATCCACACCGGCACTTTGCCTTGGCGAAAGATTGAGCATAAAATTCATAAAATAAGAGTATTTACATGAAGCAAACTTCTCCAGTCTGGACACTGATGTATATAAAGTATCTGAGAAGTATCTTTTAAGCAAATCATCAGTAATATTTACGGGAAGGTTTGTTGCAAACAAAGATTTTTTCAGAATTTTTGCTTTGTCAGGGTATATCTGCGCCAAAGCGGTATAAATATCCTTCCATTTTTCAGGATTATGTTTTATACCCGTTAATGCGTTTTCCCATCCGATAAATGGAGTGTTTGTAACAAAGTCTTCATCATCATCCGGAATATATTTTGTTTCTAACCCAAGATTTCTTTTTATCATAGAAACCACCATTGCTTCTCTTGCAGTATCTCCCGAAGCATCTGTACAGGGATAAGAAATAAACAATCTCTCTTTAGGAATTGTGATTACGGAATAGACAAGAAATCTCTGGTAGTATATTTCATCAAGGCTTGTCCTTATAAACTCCACATTATTTTCGGCAAGGACATCCTTTTCTCTCGATGTAAAAAGCCCGTACTGCGACTGTTTTTTGGGGAAAGAATTTTCCGTAGCGCCGATAACAAACAAAACTTTAACATTCTTTATTCTTGTACGGTCGGCATTTCCTACTGTCACACAATCAGAAGATGTGGGGAGAAGACCGATTTTGTTTGATGTAAAAGCAACACTCAGATATGTGTAAAGTTCCTTAGGATTGATAAGAGTATCAGACAATCCTTCGGAAATCTCATCCAGAATGGCAACAATTCTGTTCCATACAAGAGTAACTGTTTTTGCCTCATCAATCATAGACGCTTTTTCGTACTGACTTATAATATCTTTGATTTTTTTCTCAAAACCGCATTCAATCATATAATCATAGAGTGCATCACACATTGCCGCAGCAGAATGACGGCCGCGGATATCTGTATGAAAAGAAGAAACCGAATCAAGAAATTTCTTTCTAACTGAATTTATTTTTGCAATATACTTATCGGACAAATCTGTTCTCTTGGCAAATCTGTCGAGTTTAACATTCCATCTGTCATCGTTTATCCAGTCAGATTTGTTGATATTGACAGACAATACATATTCTTCGAGAATATCCGTTTCTTCGTCTGTAATATCAAGAAAGCCAAGACGCAGATATGAAAAGATTGATTCATATGAATAACTCTCGATATATATCTTAAGAGCACCAAGGACAAACTGTGCAGGTTGAAGGTCAATAAGGGGTGTTTTTTCGTCTATAAACGCTCTGATACCGAACTTTTTGAATACATCGTCTATTATCCCTGAATAAGACTGCAAATCGGAGCAAATAACTGCAATATCCCTGAATCGCATATTTTCGTCACGGCAAAGAGATATTATCTTTGATGCGGTATGTTTGACTTCAGAATACACATCAAAATACGAATTGATACTGATATTATTTTCTATGTACGGGACTTTTTTGAAAGAAGAATAGATACTTCTCTCAATACCGCTAAGCGAAGAATCCTTGCAATGGCGCATATTTTCGGCAAGAAACTCATTTTTCACAAGTGGAATCCCCTGCTTCAATGCCCCCTCTGTAAGTTTGTCAGATGTAATGATTGAAGGTGCAAAAAAAGAATACCGTGTATCATTTGTGTATTTTAGCGTATCTGTACAAAGAGAAACCGTTACTTCTCTGGCAGATTTACATATTTCAAATATAACATCAAGTTCCGGTGGAATGAAACTTGAAAACTCATCAAAAAACACATAAGATGAATCAAAAAAGCCCGATGATACAATCTTGTCGCGCACATCTGTGATAAGATCAGCAGAATCTATATACTTTTCAGAAATAAGATTCTGATATTCTTTGTATATCTTTGAAATATCGGAAAGTTTCTCTTTGGTCATCTGATTGGTAACACTGTGACCGAGAGTATCAATATCCATCGGGGTAACAGAATACTTTTTGAATCGTGTCACCATATCTTCCATAAGTGTCACAAATCCGTTATTTGATGCCATTTTTGAATAAAGCGACAACTCACCTGAATTTATCGCTTTGCTCATAATAACCGAGCGAACAGTATCACTGAGGACTCCTGATGTACTCTCCCCTGTTTCTTCATACACTCTCTGTACGATTCTTTCAAAACTTATGACCTGACAGGAAAAAGGTGAAATACTTCCGATAATCTCCATAATCTTTCTCTCGGTCATATGTGTAAACTGCTCGGGCACACAAAGAAAAACCTTCTCATTTTTTTCAACAAGGTTTTTGATTTTATGATATATATTATAACTTTTTCCGCTTTCGGCTCTGCCGTACAATATTTTAAGCCCCATAATCCGACCTCGCAAAGATAAATATATTATTATTTTACATCAAAAAAAGAAATTCGGCAAGAGTATACTGATAATAATTAATATTAATCTTGTAAAATTTTTAAATTCGTGATAAACTAAGGAAAAGTTTTTATTTGGGAGTACAAAATGCTAAAAGACAAAAAGAACATCTTTAAAGGAATGGACATATT
>JAZSJF010000347.1:0-3165 GCA_045534195.1 Clostridia bacterium
CAGATAACACTTTTTTCATTTCAATTCTCCTTTTTATCTTTGCGATCTTTGAATAAATTCATCCTGTTCTTTTTCGGACAGGTTTGCAAACCGTACATTCCAACCGCAAAGACGAACCTGAAGATTCGGATATTTTTCGGGATTTACCTTTGCATCAAGAAGTGTGTCGGTATCAAGCACATTATAATGCACTGCAAAACCGCCCTTTTCAAAATAAGTCTTAAGAGTGGCAACCATAGAATCAAGCCCCTCTTTTCCCCTTACTGCAGAAGAATGAAAGTCCAGATCAATAACAGTCCCGTTTGGTGTTTTGGAAGCATCTATCTTTGATGCAGAAGTAATATACGCCGTTACTCCCTCTTTGTCTGCACCGAATGAAGGACTCATATTCTGCGAAATGGTTTCTCCCGAATATCTTCCGTCAGCCGAAGCAAGTGTATGCTCACCAAACTCGTGACGCCAGTTGATAGAAAAAGTCCCAAGTCTGTATACTCCGCCCTTTTGGTTTGGTTTGTTGGATATTTCGTCACTTAATACATCCACTGTATCTGCCGCAAGTTTATCCACATCATCAATTCCCTGACCGTACTTGGGAAATTTATTTTTTATCTTAAATCTGAGAGTTTCATTATCTTTCCAGTTGGATTTAAGGATTTCTCTTATTTCATCGAGAGTATATTCCTTATCATCATATACAAGTTTTTTGATTGCATAAAGAGAATCAACCGCAGTGGCAATGCCTATTGCATTTACCGAAGAATTATTGTATTTTGCTCCGAATCCGTGATATACATCTCTGCCATTTTCCATAGCAGATTTGTATGTGGATGAAAGGATAGGTCCTGCAAAGATTTCGGGATATCTCTTTTCGTAAGCATCGCAGTTAAGCATAGCGCACTTGCTTAAATGTCTTAACTGTCTTGTGTATTCATTATAAAACTCTTCAAAAGTGTCAAATTTCCCGTTATTGGAAAGACCTGCAGAAACATCTGCCATTGTGTCATATCCGCCAAAAAGTGCGTATTCCACTGCTTTTGGTACATTTACACGGGCATTGCATGAACAGGTCAACTCACCTTCTGCACCGCATTCGTAGCAGCCTACTATATGGAAGTTTGTTGCATCTTCCTTCGTTGCACCGTTAAAAACAAGCGAATCAATTACCTTTCGGTTGTTCATAAATACAACACTGTTTTTCCCTGTTCTTATTCCCTCAAAAGTTTCTCTTATAATGTCTTCGGGAGTGTTTTCGGATACTATAAGATGAAATTTCACATCCTTTGTATCCAACTTATGATATGCTCTTAACAACTTATAGGAAAGTTCGTTTATCAGATCTTTCCCTTCTGCATCCGTTCCACCAAGAGCAAAAGGAAGATTTGAGCCCACATGATAAGACTCCATTGCCTCCACATATCTGATGACAAGTTCATCCCTCTCAATTTCGTCACATTTTAAATAAAATGGATAAAATAAACTGTCTATCCTGCCCATTGTACGAAGAATAGAACCGTCAAACTTCTGTTGTAATATATAATATACAAGAGATGTCTGCATTGCTTCGTAAAGAGTTTCGGGTGCTCTTTTCAAAAGATTTGAAAGGCTTTCTGCCATTTTATGATATCCTTTTGATTTTGCTTCATCAATTACTCTGCCAATGAATCCGAAAGCCCCGTCATATATACGGATAATGTTTCTGTAAAACACTATACTGTTTTCATCTGTGGCTCTGGCAAGGTAATCTTTTGCCCTTTCTCTCAAACCCCATATACCCAGGTTTATAACATCATCCCACCCTGCAGATGTATGGCCGAAATCGCTCACACCGGTGAATGCTTTTGTCACATAGCCGGGATGAAGTCCCAGTTCATTAACTTCCTTTCTTGCAGATTCGGACCTGATATTTTGAAACTGAGAAATAGCACTTCCGCAATCCACATCCACAAAAAATGCATTATCCGGAAGAAATCTGAATTCACAGTTGTCAAAAAGGTATAGTATAACATCTGTATTCACATCAAGTATACTGTCTTTATCCGATTTATAATTAATTACATATTCAAAAAGACGTTCTCTGTTTGTCATAATATCACCTCTTGGTTTAATATACACAATCCTTCGTTTTTTGTAAATCCACAAAAAGAATTTTTTATACATTCCGAAAGTATTTTATTTTAAAAACATGATTTTAAAAGGAAATAATGCTATCATAAAAGCATAAAACGAATATGCGAGGAGATAAAATGACAAAAGAAATCATTACAGATACCATGCTTTATATAAAGCATATCAAAGGTGTATTCAATCACCAAAGAAACCCCGAAATTATTTATTCCGAAATTCACGGGAGATACTCTGATGCATTTTTGTATGTTGTGGAGGGTGAGTGCCGGTATGTATTTGACGACGGACAGATATTTATCGCAGAAAAAGGCGACGCGTTTTTTCTTGCCAGAGGTTCTTCCTACAATATGACTACAAAGGGAGTATACAATGTTATATACTGTGATTTCGATTTTGATACAGAAATGACTCTTAAACCGGATGTATACAAATACAATAATAGCAGTCAGATTGAAAATTTGTTCAAAAAACTTTATAACACATACTCCGCCCCCTCAAAAACTTCATTTCATAAATCCGCATCTTATCTTTATTCCATATACGAAGACATTACTCTGAACAAGAATAATGAATACATAGGTTCTTCTTCACGAACAAAAATCTCAACTGCAAAAAACTATATGGATATCCATTATACCGAAAAATCCCTTACAGTGGAAACTGTAGCAAAAATGCTTAATATGAGCGAAGTGCATTTCAGAAAGATATTCAGGGTTCAGTACAACACCTCCCCTTTGCAGTATATACTCAATCTCAAAATTCAAAGGGCAAAGATGCTTATGCAAAGTGAAATTCTTTCTCTGGAAGAATGTGCTTATCAGTCGGGATTTTCGTCATTGCAGTATTTCTCAAGAGTGTTTAAGGAAAAGACGGGGATGACACCGGCAAAATACAGAAAAAACCAAATCTGATTAAAAGGGACTGTAAAATCTGATGTGACCCCAAAAAGTTAGACTTTTTTAGCGTAGTAGTTTTGATGACTGCTACGCTATTTTTTATGCAGCCAAGGCAGTGAGCCGATATTGTACCGGACTCATCCAC
>JAZSJF010000045.1:0-4241 GCA_045534195.1 Clostridia bacterium
AAACATTCTCTTTGTATGAAGGGGAGGGGTTTATATTATTCCGTTTGATTTTTTATACGGCATCAAAAAAACAGGGTATGTAAATTTTTACATACCCTGTTGTATATTTTGATTATCAGAATTTAATTCCATTTTCTTTCATCAGATTGTGAAGAATGGTTTCGTTCTTTTCTTCCATAGGTGTAAGAGGCAAACGAAGGAAGTTTTCACACCATCCCATTTTTGGCATTGCGCTTTTTACGGGGATAGGATTTACCTCTGAGAAAAGTGCATTGATAAGCGGAAGATATTTAAGTTGAAGTTCACAACTTCTCTTTACATCACCTTTGAAGAAACTGTCACAGATTTCAACCGTTTCTTTTGGCATTACGTTTGAAAGAACAGAGATAACACCTTTACCGCCAAGTGACATAATAGGTACAATCTGATCGTCGTTTCCTGAATAGATGTCCAGTTCATCACCTACAAGATGTGCAATTTCTGCAATCTGTGAGATGTTTCCGCTTGCTTCTTTTATAGCACAGATATTTTTGTGTTCTGCCAGTCTTTCACAAGTGGAAGGAGCAATGTTGACTCCTGTTCTTGAAGGTACATTATAGAGGATAACAGGCTTTTCTACCGAGTCTGCAATCTGTGTGAACATTTTGTAAAGACCGTTCTGTGTAGCCTTGTTGTAGTATGGTGTTACAACCAAAAATCCGTCTGCTCCAACCTTTTCTGAATACTTTGTAAGGTCAAGTGCATAGTCAGTGTCGTTACTTCCTGTACCGGCAATTACAGGCACTCTGCCTGCAACCATTTTTACGGATTCTTTGATAAGTTCTTTATGTTCTTCATCTGTAAGAGTAGATGCTTCACCGGTTGTACCTGCAATTACAAGTGCATTGATTCCTTCATCTATCTGCCAGTTGATAAGTTTTTCCAGTTTGTTAAAATCTATTCCTTTTTCATTAAGTGGTGTTATAAGTGCGGTAGCAACACCGGTAAACAATGTATTGTTCATAATGGATTCCTCCTGTGTTGAATGTTTTCTATCTAAATATAATACTCCTTTTTGGGCCATTTGTCAATTTTTTCTTGAATTTTTTTGAGTAATGCCGAGCATCCTTCCATTACATCATCATAGGTTTCATCAAAGTCACCTGTGTACCAGGGATCTGCAATATCCCTTCCGGATGTAAGATC
The DNA here is from genome assembly GCA_045534195.1 of Clostridia bacterium. Taxonomy (GTDB): domain Bacteria; phylum Bacillota; class Clostridia; order UMGS1810; family UMGS1810; genus SIG435. Next base: position 1,186 of record JAZSJF010000045.1, read on the forward strand.
AAGAAGTTTGGATACTTTACCATCAGGATCTCCGCCTGTTATGTGGAGTATATTTCTTATGTTATATCTGTCCATTCCAATGATACAGTCATACTTTGAATAGTCGGATTTTGTAAGTTGTACGGCATATTTGCCCTCTGTGGATATACCTACCTCACGGAGTTTGTTTCTTGTGCCGTAATGGACGGGATTTCCGATTTCTTCTCTGCTTGTGGCAGATGATGCTATATATACTTTGTCTGATAACCCCGCTTTATTTATCATATCTTTCATCACGAATTCTGCCATTGTACTTCTGCATATATTTCCGTGACATACAAACATTATTTTTAGCATTGATATACACCTCATATGTATTATATCAAATGTGGGGTTTATAGTCAAATGATAGAAATTCTGAACTTAAAATCATAGTGAGAGAAAGTTTTATCTGAACTGATTTGTGTTTTCGTCATATTCAAATCCGACATCGGATAATGCTTTTATGATTTCGTCTTTTGACTCGTTAAGGTCATCACACAAGGCATCGAGTGATGAATACATATCACGAAGTTTTGTGTTGATAACACTTAAGAGTATTATAGGATCGTTTGGTAAATTGTTCATTATATGCTCCTTTTCGAATTTGGATTTTAGTATTGATAATATTCAAAAATAGTGTTAGAATATTAACATATTTACAGAAAGGGTAAGATGAATTTGAAACATTCTCTGAAAGATTCTCACAAAAAAAATGTATATACATTTGCTATAGTAATATTTGTTCTTGTTTCATTTTTTATAATGTATCTTGTAAACAGGCTTGTTTCTGATTTTGAAGCAGATCCGAGGCTGTTTCGTGACTGGATAGATGGCTTCGGGGTATTTGGTCCCATTGTGTTTGTGGGAATGGTGGTTTTGCAGGTTGTATTCGCCATTGTACCCGGAGAACCCTTTGAAATAGGCGCAGGATATGCATTTGGCATCATAGACGGATTGTTTCTGTCAGTGCTTGGGTTTGTTATCGGAAGTATTATTATATTTCTTCTGGTGAGAAAATTCGGTGACGGAATGGTGGAAGTATTTTTCTCAACGCAAAAAACAGAAAGATTAAAAGCAATGCTCGATAACAAAAATTCAAGAAAAGTTCTCTTTGTTCTGTTTCTCATTCCGGGGACACCGAAGGATCTTATTACTTATGTTGCCGCACTTACCCCTATATCCTTTTCTGATATGATTTTTCTTGTTTCGGTGGCAAGACTTCCCTCACTGGTTACCAGTGTGGTGGCAGGGGATGCACTGGGGGAAGACAGAATACTTGTGGCAGTAACGGTATTTGCCGTTACGGCAATGATAAGTATAACCGGTGCATATATCTACAAAAAAATATCAGAAAGACGGCTTATAAAAAAACAACAAAACCAAATAAAAAAATAAACCTCCACACAATGTGGAGGTTCTTTTTTTAAAAAAGTTACGCGATATTGTTAAGCGCATTTGAAAGCTGAGATTTCTTTCTTGCAGCAGTGTTCTTGTGCATAACACCCTTAGCAACAGCCTGGTCAATTTTCTTAACAACTGCTTTGAAAGACAAGATAGCATTTTCTTTATCTGATTTAGCAACAAAACCTTCGAACTTTTTGATCAAGGTTTTGATGTTTGTTTTAATCATCTGATTTCTCAAAGTCTTTGTGCTTATAACTTTAACTCTTTTCTTCGCTGATTTAATATTAGGCAATTCGTTCACCTCCAAGTCATATTTAACAAAAGAGATTATACCACAAGAAAATTCAAATTGCAATAGTTTTTTTAAAAAATATTGAAATTCCCCCTTAATTTAACTAAATTTAATAAAAAACCGACTTATAATCTTATTTTTTTTGCATATGTTTGGTATAATTTATAAAAACTTATCCAAATAAACCTTTACATAATTTAGAAACTGTGGTATGATATGTTGGTAAAGTAATTTAAACGGAGGTAATATTATGGCAAAGAAAAAGGCTGAGACCTGTTTGTTATATAACGGAATTCCCCTTGTAAAGAGAGGAAATGTAATAGTATACGGTGATATGAATGACAAATATCACCTGAGAATGACTATACTCAAGACAAAGATGGTGAAGGATCTTGAGATTGCTACACATATTTATCTTGAACTCGTTTCAGATTCCAACAAGACTGTGAAAAAGGCAGAGAGAGAAGACCTTTATGAAGCACTGGATGTTGGCGGATTCTGGTTGCAGGAAGCATTGGATGGTAATTTATAATAAAAAATGAGATGTAATTTTTTACATCTCATTTTTTTGTGTATTTTCTGTTCTGTATTTAGTGGGTGTTATTCCCTCGAGAATTTTAAACTTCATACAAAAATAGTTTGCATCTTTAAATCCGACCTTTTGTGCTATTTCGTGGATTTTGTTTTTTTTGTTTGACAAAAGGAGTTTCTTTGCCTCATTTATTCTTGTATCCATAAGATATTCATTGAATGAGATTCCGATATGCTTTCTGAATATTTGTCCAAGATATGAAACATTTATAAAATGCTTCTTTGCAAAGTGCTGCAAAGAGATATCTTCACTGAAATTGGTCTTTACATATTCAAATATTGCATTGACAATATCCACACCGTCATTTTTGGCAAGAGATTTTATATACTCGTTGCTTTTCACTGCGAAATCAAGCATGACAACCTTTACTATATCTATGGTAAGATCACTTAATTTATCAAGTGACAGATATCTGTAGTTCACATTCTTTACATCACCGCCGAGTTCCAGGATGTGTCTGGATATTTCTGCAACTATGTCTGTTATAATACCTTTAAGACATTCTATCGTGATAAACTTTTCACTGCATTCTTTAAACAGTGCATTGATGGTGGATGTAATGTCTTTTTCGTTTCCGTCAATAATTGCGGAGATGAACGAGTTTTTCAGTGATGCATCTGAAAGTGCAGCAGAAAAGGTAATATTGTCCGTTTTGTCATAATGGAGGATAACTCCCGATTCATTATAAAACTTCACAATCTTTAATGCACTGATGCTTTCTCTTGATTTATTTATCCAGTTTATGGA
>JAZSJF010000440.1:0-3999 GCA_045534195.1 Clostridia bacterium
AGATTAAGGATATAAAAATTACAGAAGGTATAAATCTACATTATATAAAGGATACAAAATACAAGACAGTATCTATGTCGGTATTTTTGAGACAACCTCTTAAGAAGGAAACTGCAACTATGAATGCACTTCTTGCAGGAGTGCTTAAGCAGGGAACAAATAAACTCGGCAATATGAGGGATATATCCAGATATCTGTCTGACCTTTACGGTGCGGTATATGATATAAGTGTGTTCAAAGTGGGAAGTACACACAATCTGAGTTTTGATATAAGTTTTTTGTCCCGGGAGTATCTGCCTGAATCCATAGAGAAAAAGTGTGTGGATTTTCTCTTTGATCTTATTTTTGATTCAAAGTGTGTAAACGGTGCATTTGATACAAACGATGTGGAAACCGACAAAAATAATTTAAGGGATGATATAGACTCTGTTATCAATAACAAAAGAGAATATGCGGCAAAAAGACTTAATGAGATTATGTTTGAAGGGGAAACTGCCTCCATACCTTCTCTCGGTTTCAGAGAAGATATAGACAGCATTTCTGCAAAAAGCCTTTATGAATACTACAGAAAGATTATATTTGAAAGCCCCCTTGAAATATATGTATCGGGAAATATAGATCCTCAGGAAATATCAGAAGATATAAGAACAAGACTTTCTCAGTACAAATTCAACATTTCTGATGTATTCCACACCTATGAAATAAAGGGTGCAGATGATGTGAAAAATATTGAGGACAAAATGGATGTTACACAGGGCAAACTCTGTATGGGACTGAGAACAAATATTTCGGGAAAGGATGCAGATTATTTTCCGTTTGTGGTAGCAAACAGCATACTTGGTGCAGGTGCTCACTCAAAACTCTTCAATAATGTAAGAGAAAAACTCAGTCTTTGTTATTATGTATATTCTCACTACGATTCTCTTACAGGCACGATGAAGATAGATGCAGGTATAGAGTTTGATAAGGTGGAAGAGGCAAAAAAAGAAATATTCAATCAGATTGAATGTGTCAAAAACGGAGATTTTACCGAAGATGAGTTTAAATCTGCCAAAGAATACCTCATCGACAGATACAAAAAATATACAGACAGTCCGTCAACTATTATGCATTATCTCTATAACGGAGAAATAAGCAGAAAAAAATTTTCACTTGAAGAGAGAATAGATAATGTCCGCAAAGTAAAAAGAGAAGATGTTATCAGAGCGTTTTCGGGCATTCAACTTGATACTGTGTATTTTCTCAAAGGAAAGGATATTGAATAATGGATTTTAAGATTATAAAAAATGAAAAGATAAATGAAGAAATCTATTTCGGAGAACACAGAAGCGGTCTGGGCGTGATCCTGGTTCCAAAAAAAGATTTTTCAAAAAAATATGCAATAATCGGTGCAAAAATCGGTTCAGTAGATAATAAGTTTATCCCTCTTGGAGAAAGTGAACCGTATTCCATCCCTGACGGAGTGGCACATTTTCTTGAACACAAACTTTTTGAACAACCTGACGGAAGCAATGCTTTTGACAAGTTTTCTCTGTACGGTGCAAGTGCGAATGCATACACATCGTTTACAAACACCTGCTATCTTTTTTCCTGTACAGATAATTTCAACGAGAGCCTTGATCACCTTCTGAGTTATGTTTACGATCCATATTTTACTGATGAAAATGTGGCAAAGGAGCAGGGGATAATCGGTCAGGAAATCAAGATGTATGATGATGACGCAGACTGGTGTGTGATGTTTAATCTTCTCAAATGTCTGTATAATGAGTGCCCTGTAAGAATTGATATCGCAGGCACTGTGGAAAGTATATCCCATATTACAAAGGATGTGCTTTATAAGTGCTACAATACATTCTACAATCCGTCAAATATGATTCTGTGTATTTCGGGAGATGTGGATATTGACAAAATCAGTCAGATTATAGATGACAATCTTCCTGAAGTAAGAACCGGAGAAGCGGCTGTATCTCTTTATCCTCAGGAACCGGAACATATATGTGAAAAAAGAATCGAACAGAGTATGAGCGTATCTGTTCCTATGTTCAATATAGGATTCAAGGATAATGATCTCAAAAACGGAGATGAACTTATAAAAAATGAAATTGCCGCAGAAATAATCCTTCGTACCCTGTTTTCAAAAAGCAGTGATTTGTATTTCGATATGTACCGCGAAGGTCTTATCAATGACGAATTCAGTTATGATTCTATGTATGAAGAAGGGTTCGCCTGTGTGATGGTTGGCGGAGAGTCCAGAAATCCTGACGAAGTTGAGAAAAGGATAATGGATTATATTTCCAAAAAGACCGAAATCACCCCGGAAGAATTTGAAAGAGGCAAGAAGGCAATGTGGGGCTCTTATATGAGAAGTTTCAACAATGTGGAAGCAATTGCCAGAGTGTTTATGCAGAATGTGTTCCGTTCCAATGATCCTCTCAGTTTTGAAAGGGCATTTGAGAGTGTGGATATAGAACTTGTCAACAAAAAATATAAAGAAGTATTCAAAGAAGAAAACAAAGCGGTATCCATAGTTAAGCCACTGTAACCGCAGAGGTTTTGTCTGGAGTTGAAACATATGACAAATGTAATATCATTTCCGGGACTTGGTCTCGGACCATGGGAAATAAACAGAGTGGCGTTTACTCTCCTCGGCAAAGATATTTACTGGTATGGTGTGATAATAGCGGTAGGATTTTTGCTTGGGCTGATAGTGGCACTCTATGTTGCAAAAAAAGTAAATATTACAAGTGACAGTATATATGATATGGTACTTTACTGTACTCCCGTTGCCGTTATATGCGCAAGGGTGTATTATGTGGTGTTTAATGCAAAGGAATACAAAACCTTCGGGGAAATGATTGCCGTGTGGAATGGCGGGATTGCCATTTACGGTGCGGTAATAGGCGCAGTGGTGACGGCAATAGTATATTCTCGTATAAAGAAGATAAACACCGGCGATCTGGTTGATGCGGGTATTATGGGAGTAGTTACCGGACAGATTGCGGGCAGATGGGGAAACTTTGTAAATGCAGAGGCCTACGGATATCACACTGAATCTGTTTTTCGTATGTTGATAGAGGGAGTGGGATGTGTACATCCCACATTCCTTTACGAAAGTATGTGGAATCTTGTTTCACTGATAATACTGTTTTTTGTTGTGAACAAAAGGAAGTTTTCAGGTCAGGTGATATTTACTTACGCCATTCTTTACGGGGCAGGCAGATTTGTGATAGAAGGATTAAGAACAGACAGTCTTTACCTGGGGGTTTTCAGAGTTTCTCAACTTGTGGCAGTCATATCCATTGCACTGGGAATGGCAGGACTTTGGATAAACTTTTATAATATGAAGAAAAAACAAAGCAAAATCCCAAAAAACAGTTGAAATGATGTTCAAAAAATAGTATAATCTATTGTGTATGTAAAAAATAAATCTGTGTAACAACAAGAAAGGAGATGTGTATGAGATTATATAACACTCTCACTCAGAAAAAAGAAGAATTTGTACCTATTGAACCGGGGAAGGTGAAGATGTATTCCTGCGGACCTACAGTGTACAATTTTTTTCATATAGGTAATGCAAGACCTTTCATTGTATTTGACTGTCTGAGAAGATACTTTGAGTATATCGGATACAAGGTGGAGTTTGTACAGAACTTTACTGATATAGACGATAAGATGATAAACAAGGCAAATGAAGAAGGAATTACAGTAAAGGAACTTGCAGAAAGATATATTGCAGAATACTTTACCGATGCAAAAGGTCTTGGCATCAAAGAGGCAACGGTTCATCCGAGAGCAACAGAAAATATTCAGGCTATTATTGAACTTGTAAAGAAAATGGAAGACAATGGCTATACATATACTGTTGACGGTGATGTGTATTTTGATGTTAAGAAATTTAAAGACTACGGCAAACTTTCTCATCAGCCATTGGAAAACCTGGAAGCAGGTGCAAGAATAGAAGTAGGGGACAAAAAGAAAAATCCTATGGACTTTACCGTA
>JAZSJF010000252.1:0-8101 GCA_045534195.1 Clostridia bacterium
CTTCTTCAAAAGATCTGTTTAGACCTGTAGGCTTATGACTTGCATCGAGTCTTTTTAAGCCATTTTCGTCAAACATAAAGTCTATCCACATATAATGCATATGGTTGTCATCTGTTACCTCTACACCGTGATTTGCACCAAGAGGAATATGATAGATAAGATTACCAAGCATCTGGATCTTTTCATCATTGATGATAAGATTCATATTGTTCTCAGGGAATGAAAAGAAGAACTGGTCAAGCATAGGATGTGTGTGCGGTCTTACAAGGTCATAACCGTAAGACTCAACAGAACCGATAGAAAATCTTGGGATAATTCTCTGTGGAATCATCATTCTGCTGATTGTCTTTTCACTCTTGTTAGGATCGATATACTGGATAGAATCCTTGTATGGCACAACAACAGGGAATTCTGTCTTATATTCCTTTAGGTCATCCACATCACTTGGAAGAGTATCCCACTGGATTTCAAGAATCTGAAGATCACTTTCTGCCTCTACCTTAAGATCACATTCCGGTGACGGAACAAAAGTTGTTCTTTCATCGAATGTAAATTCTTTGCCGTCTGTAGTAAACTTTGCTTTACCTTCAATAAGGATAAGGATATGATAGTATCCTACATTACCTTTGAACTCAATAAAAGAACCTTTTTCAATTGTATGATGAAATGGTCTTGCATGAGGAATATCTCCTATACAAAGTTCTACGGAATGGTTTCCTTTTTTTGTTACATCTACTTTTTCAAATACGATTTTTTCACTCATTTTTATTTTTCCTTTCTTAAAGCACTCATAGGGTGGAATCTCCACCCCAAAATGCATTATTCACTTTCAATATTATCTCCGTTTACTGCCATTACCCTGTCAACAACAAGTTGTCTGAACTTAGGCGAAAGCATTGCAAAATATGCAGTAAACCCGGTTACTCTTACAACAAGGTCAGGATATTTCATAGGATCCTTGTGTGCTTCAAGTATCTTTTTTGCATCTATGATATTGATATTAAGAAGTGTATTTCCCGAATACATAATACTTCTTATCATCTCTACCATCTTTTTGACGCCTTCTTTGTCATTTGCGATTCCCGGATCAACTTCAAGTTGAACAGGTGCGCAGTTTCCGTATCCCGGCTGAATAGCCCCGATGGAATTACACATACTTGTTACCGCACCGTCTGCTCTGAAACCGCCATTAGGATTTGCACCGTGGTTAATAGGCGAAAACGCCTTTCTTCCGTTTGGTGTAGCACCTACTGTCTGACCGAGGCCGATTGTATTTGACCAGGAGAAGAATCCCGGAATAAAGTTAACTCCCGGATGCTGATTATTAAGGTCTCTTACAAGGTTTGTATACAAATCTGATACTTTCTTTGCCCATTTGTCACCAAGTGTATCTCCTCCGCCGTAACGCTCTGAATGAAGCATCAACTGACGGATTCTCTCTCCTTCTCTGCCGTTATAATCTTCATTAAGATGACGGTAGATTTCATCATAGGTAATCTTACCTTCCATCTCAATTCTCTGATTGAGAGCGGTAAAAGAATCTGCAACAACCGCAAGTCCGCTTCCGTCCACACACATATTATAGAAGTTTGCACCGCCGTCAGTAATGTTGACACCTTTTTCTATAAGTCCGTGCTGGAAAAGGTTGAGTATCAATTCAGGTTGTGTCTTAGTCTGATACTTAAGATGATGCATAATACCCGCACCGGTGGCATCTACTGCAACTTTCATATGTTTTTTGTAGATTTCCCACAGTTTATCCATAGAAGGAGCGGAAGATTTATCTTCCATCATTTCTGTAAATGCTACAGAAAATACTTTGAGGATATTTATCTTAACTGTATCATTCATTGTGTATTCCATACCGGGTATACACATCCAGTGACAACCTGCGGCAACTCTTTTTCTGGCAAGTTCTTTTGAATATCCGCATTTCATAAAGCCTTCAACCAAAGCGTTGTCAGATGAGTATCTTGGCCATCCCTGTTTGTTTTTGAAAAGATATTCAACGGATTTTTCAAAAAACTCTTCATTGAGTTTATCGTGTACTCTTATTGTAAGATTACAAGCAATATTAATCTTGTCTGCCGCTTCCAAAGCAAGGAATGATACTTTTGATATCATATCTTCCCCGTTTTCATCAGGACCGCCAAGCTGGAAATATCTTGAATCCTGCAAAAACAGACAAGCCATATAAAACACTGCTTCATCATCTGTAAGTATACCGTCTGCCACATCTTTTTCATAATAAGGCTTGAGCATTTCGTCAAGTTGTCCGCCTGCAGAACCTCTGTTGTATGTACGGGAAAGCATACTGAACCAGCACATCCACTGACATACTTCCTTGAATGTTTCAGGAATACCGGCAGCAATTTTTTTGTTCATTACACCCATTTCATAAAGGTTTGCACTTAATTGCGGATTTCTTTCTTCCTTTGAAAGCTCCATAAGTTCGTCAGACATTCTGTCAAGAAACAGAATGATTCCTTCAACCACCTTGATTTCCGCATCATAAAACGGATAATGCTCCTCAGAGTGAAGTTCTCTCTGTTCTTTGAGTTTCTTTAAGATTCCGCCCCATCCGAGATCCAGACCTATCTGAAGATCCGGTGTGAAATGATGACAGTTGTCTATACCTGAGATGATGTTATATTTGTCAAACAAAACCTGTAATTCATCAAAGGGATAATCAGGATTCCATTTTTTATTTTTTGGTCTGAGTCTTTCGAGAAAGAAAAATCCCTTACCCACAAAAGCATCAAGCGGATTTACATACAAAGGATGTGTATCAAGAATGTTTCTGTAATTCTCACTCCAGGCTTCATATCCGTAGATAGAACCGTTTGGATGATTTGGTTTGAGTTCATATGTATATTCATCCTGAACTATAAGACCGTAATCGTCTTCATCAGCACCGCCTGTCTGTGCTTTTTCTTTGGTCTGTTCAATTTTTAACTCTCTTAAGAGTCTGATTCTTTCATCATAGGAGTAAGTTTTGTTTTCATCATAATGGTTTATAAATTTGATTTTGCTCATAACTTACCCTCCTATCTTTATATTTACATTTATATCGTTGATTTTTTCTTTTATTTCTTCAAGATATGAGTTGTTGAAAGGTTTTTCGCCTTCAAATGGATTTTCTTTGTCAAGACTTCTGTACTTTGTATCTCCCAGTGGATTGAAATTGAGAAGTTCATAACAAATAACATTATCCATACCTTCAAGAAGTTTTGCTATATTTCTGAGATTTTCCACACTGTCTGTGACACCCGGAATGAGAGGTGTTCTCACTATTACGGGCTTTCCGATTTTGTTTAACTCGCAAAGATTATCAAGCACATTTTTGTTGGTAATACCTGTATTCTTTATGTGCTCTTCATCGTCAAAAAGTTTCACATCCATCATAACAAGATCAACCTTATCAATAAGTTCCTTTATCTCTGTGAAAGGAAGTGACATATTTGATTCGATGGCAACTTCAATTCCTTCATTGTGAAGTCTGTCACAGATGTCTTTTGCAAAATCCATCTGCATAAGAACTTCCCCACCGGAAAGTGTGACTCCGCCTTTGGAATTGGTATAATAAAGTTTATCCTGAATAACTTCATTGATTACATAATCTGTATCAACTTCTTTGCCTGCCATAACAAGCGCCTGAGCATAACACTCATCTGCACATTTGCCGCAGGCAATACATTTCTCTCTGTGTATAAGGTGTTTTCCGCCTCTCAGTTCATGAACCTGAACAGGACAAACTTCAAAGCACTTACCGCATCCGATACATTTCTGACCATAGAAAAGAAGATTGTTCTTCATAGAAATTGTTTCAGGATTATGGCACCAGGTACAGTGCATATTACAGCCTTTTAAAAAAACTGTACTTCTTATTCCCGGTCCGTCATTTAGCGAAAATCTCTGTATATCTGTTATAAGACCTTTTGCCATTTATAACACTCCTTCAAAATTAAAGACGTTCTTCAATATCTACCCAGCCTTCGTCACCCTTTGCACTTTCGTACATTTTGTCAAGGACATATCTTGAGTTTCTGCCGGGCTTATAGTCAATTTCAAGACCTTCTCCCATTCTTACTGTATAAGCGAAATTATCACTTGCCTGTGCCCAGAGTGAAGGAACATCATAAGGAGCAGTTTCTGACCATTTGTCATCTTTGAACCAATGCTGCTTATCTCCTTCAGGACCACCTGCATAATTTACATATGCACCTTCTGTACCATGGATTTCTATTCTTGCATACCATGTTTTGTTCGGGAATGATGTTGTTGAGAAAAATCTTGCAAATTTACCGTCATTATATTTCCATTCACACATACCGAAGTCTTCTGTATCAATATCAAATGTCTGTGTAGCAATAGTTGCTCTTACCTTATCAGGCATACCAAGCATTGTGATAAGTCTGTCTACTTCGTGAACACCCTGGTTACAGAATGCACCGCCGCCATCAAGTTCCCATGTACCTCTCCAGCCTGTATCATAATCATAATATTCCTGAGTTCTGTTGATGTTGAGTGCAACATCGGCAAAGAGAATCTTTCCGAAGAAACCTTCCCCTACTGCTTTCTTAAGTTCCATAAACGGTCTTCTGAAGTGGTTATCAAAATCCACACCGAATATAAGTCCTTTTTCTTTTGCAAGTTTGATTGCTCTGTCGCAGTTTTCTGTATTAACATCCATAGGCTTTGTAACAAGCACATGTTTACCTGCATTAAGACACTGTTCAGCAACTGAACAATGAAGACCGGTAGGTGTTACTATGTACATTACTTCTACTTTATCATCATTTAAGAATGTGTTTATATCTGTAGAATATTTTGTATTGAACTGTTCACCGATTTCTTTGCAGAGTTTTTCATTTACATCACAAACACCGTAAAGATTTGTACCGTTTGTTTCTTCTATCTGACGGCATCTGTTCTTACCCATACCAAGACCTACAACAACGAAGTTTACTGGGTTGTCAGCATATGGTCTGTCGAATTTCTGTTTCTGTTCCAATGCAGTTCTCAGATCTGCAGGAGCAGATGCAGGCCACTGTTTCTTGATAAAGTCCACACAATATTTTGTAGCCTCTTCGTGAGTTATCTTTGAATCTGTAGGATTGTGTGTTTCGATAGAAACAGGAATATTTCTTCCAAGAGCAGCAGTACCACGAAGGATATTTCCCCATGGAACTTTGTATCCCTGAACATCAGGAAGAACACCTCTTGCCTTAACGTGAAGCATAATTGCTCTTCTTAAGCATTTTTCATAGTAATCTGCAGGATTATCAACACCTTCAAGATGATGTTCGAGCATATTTGATACGTCAAATGCAAGTCCCCAATCAGACATACCCAATGCATCAACAAATGCAATTGCTTCTTCTGCAGACTGTCCGCAGTTTTCAAAACCGAGGATAAGTCCTTCTTCCTTTGCTCTTTTTGCAACCGGATAGAATCTTTCCAAAGCCTGGTTGAGAGCGTCAGGACGGGATGCCAGTGTGCCGTATGCCTTAGGATTGTCATAATTCTGCCAGAAGTTGAAACTTCTTACAAGATTACAGTCAAGAGCATTACAAGCCCTTACTATACCGTCGATTTTGCTGATTTCCAGGTTGTATCTGTCTGCATCGGGATCTCCCGCCTTACAGAGTGAAGACTGGATAACACCTGTCTTAAGTCCAAGACTGTCCATCTGTGCTCTGAGAGCCTTAAGTTCATCGTCTGTCTGGTTTTCAATTGCCTTACCGTTGATTCTTGCACGGAAATCCACATATTCCAATCCCCATGAAGCATACACCGGAAGTTGTTCTGTTACCTCTTTAAAACATTCATCTGAAAACACTGATAAAAACATAATAATCCTCCTAAATATTTTCATTATATTTCAACATTTACCATGATTACATTGTATCATTAAATTCCATACAATAATAGCATTTATTTAATCAAAAATAGCATTTTTTTAATGTATTTTGTATTGACAGAGCATTTCAGGATGTGTTATCATCATTTTTGTAGTGAATAATTCTGAATACGAGGGAAGATGAAACTATGGTTAAAAAAGATTTTGTTATTGATGCCGACATAAATATCTATTCCGGAATGGATGACAAAATAAGATTTCATCACTCAAGAGGCGTGGTAAAGCCTGATGATTTCTTTTTGCACATCAACAATTTCTGCGAAATGTATATATTTATAGAAGGCAATGCCAAATATCTTATCGAAGATAAGTATTATAATCTTGAATACGGAGATGTAATTATCTTAAAGCCAAACGAGATACACAGGGCCATTCTTATGGAAGAATGTACATATGAAAGATATTTCATACTTATACCTACTAATGCCTTCTCTTATCTTAAGGACAATGTAGACTCACCTATTGACTGTTTTATTAACCGCCCTTTCGGCAAAAATAATATTATTCATCTCTCTGAAGAATCTGTAGAGCCATTTATAGATATATTGCAAAAAATGGACAGACTTCTTGAAAATAAGTCCGCAGTAACAAGAGATTATCTTTCATACGGATATCTTCTGATGCTTCTGAGTATCCTTAACAAAAACTACAAACGAACTGATTTTGAAAGCATTGACAGAGATAACGGCAGTCATTCTGATTTGCTTTCAAAAATACTTAACTACATTCATTATAATATCGGAGAAATAAACACGGCAAAGGATATCGCAAATCATTTTTATTTAAGTCTGCCATATATTTCAACATTTTTTTCAAACCATATGAAGATACCGATTTCAAAATATATACAGATGAAAAAGGTTGCCCAGGCAAAACTGTTGTTATCCTCAGGAAGTTCTGTGACAGATGCCTGCTATGAATCAGGGTTTAACAACTGTTCTTATTTTATAAAGGTATTCAAAAGAATTGTGGGAATTACTCCTCACGAATATAAGAACTTATCAGAAAGGGAAAATTTAAATGAACAATACATCCGCTCTAAATAAAAGATGGCTTTATCTGATTGCAGGTGTTATAAGCATGTTGTTTTCCGGTGTGCTTTATGCCTGGTCAATACTGAAAGTCCCCTTTAAGGAAGTATTCGGATGGAGTGACTCCATCCTTGCATTCAATTTCACACTGACTATGACTTTCTTTTGTCTGGGTGCTTTTTTCGGAAGTATCTTAAGCAAAAAACACGGTGCGAAACTTCCTTTGATACTGTCAGGGATTCTTGTCGGAACAGGATTTGTTATGACAGGTATGATTAATGCCGAATCATATTATCTTCTTTACATCACATATGCTATACTTGCAGGAACAGGTATCGGAATATCATACAATGTAATTGTTTCCACTGTTAATATGTGGTTTCCTGACAAGAAGGGATTATGCTCAGGATGTCTTATGATGGGATTCGGGATAAGTACATTACTCCTTGGTGAAATAATAAACAAAATGTTTTCATATTCTGATATAGGGTTTGGGAAAACATACATAATAATGGGAATCGTGATAGGTATTGTTCTTATCATATCGGGATTTATCTTAAAAAAGCCTTCTCAGGATATAAATTTTCCCGAGGCAAAAATCGGCAGAACAACTTCAAAAGAAAACTTTGAACCAAGAGATTTTACTCCTTTGGAAATGATAAGAAGTTTTACATTTATAAGAGCATTTGTATTCTTTATATTTGTAACTGCAGTAGGAAACTCTGTAATAAGTTTTGCAAGGGACCTTGTTCTGTCTGTGGATGCAACAATATCACTTGCAACTACTCTCGTAGGTGTACTTGCAATATTCAACGATATCGGAAGAGTAATAACCGGTATTGTTTATGACGGATTGGGGCGCAGTACAACCATGCTTCTGTCAAATATAATTACAATAATTGCTGCGGCAATCACACTTGTATCTGTGATAATAAATTCTCTTGCACTATGTATACTGGGCTTGTGTCTTACCGGCATATCATACGGTTCATGCCCTACCATTACTGCCGCATTCACATCATCATTCTACGGGCAGAAACATTATGCAACAAACTATTCAATCACAAACTTCAACCTTATATTCGCATCATTTATCGCAAATATATCAAACAATCTTCTTATCTCAACAGGGGGATATACAAGTCGG
>JAZSJF010000453.1:0-1560 GCA_045534195.1 Clostridia bacterium
TGCAATCATCTCTTGCACTGTCGGATATACTCTTGCAGATGTACAAAACACTTCTTGATTCAACTGATATGAATACAGAACTTAACGACAATACAAAAGTTTCTCCAAGAGTAAAAAAAGCGTTGAATTATATATCCCAAAACTACGCATCATCCTTTTCGCTTGATGAATTATCAATGCATTGCGGTGTATCGAAGCAACAGTTAATACGATATTTCAAGCAACATCTTAACACTACGCCCAACAACTACATCCTTGAATACAAAATTGCAAAAGCGAAAGAGTTTCTTTTTAATAATGACCTGAGTATAAAGGAAATTTCCGACGAACTGGGATATGACGATCAACACTACTTTTCAAGACTGTTTAAAAAACACACCGGAGAAACACCTACCCAATACAGATACAGGGTGCATAACTTCAAACCGAATAAATAACAAAAAGGACTGTAAAATATTTTTTACAGTCCTTTGAACAATCTGTCAAACAAAAATAATTGTTTTTATTTAATTGTTTTTTCTTCGTTTTCTTTATTTATGATTGCCATAAACTCATCCATTGACATACTACCGATATCACCGTCAACTCTGTTTCTGATAGAAACTGTGTTGTTTTCGATATCTTTGTCACCAACGAGAAGCATATAAGGAACTTTTTCCAACTGTGCTTCACGGATTTTGTATCCGATTTTTTCGTTTCTGCTGTCAACTTCCACTCTGTAGCCCGCTTTTTCGAGTTTGTCTTTAACATCATAAATATAATCAAGATGTCTGTCGGCAATCGGAAGAAGTTTAATCTGTACCGGAGCAAGCCACAATGGGAATGCACCTGCATACTTTTCGATAAGGAGAGCAAGTGTTCTCTCATAACATCCGATAGAAGTTCTGTGGATGATATATGGATTCTTTTTCTTACCGTCTTTATCTACATATTCCATACCGAATTTCTCTGCAAGAAGTTGGTCAATCTGAATTGTAACAAGAGTATCTTCTTTACCGTAAACATTTTTGATCTGGATGTCAAGTTTAGGTCCGTAGAATGCTGGTTCACGGATACCAACTTTATAGTCAAGACCAAGACCGTCAAGAATCTTTTTCATCATATCCTGTGCTTCATTCCATTGTTCATCAGTGCCGATATACTTTTCTTTGTTGTCAGGATCCCACTGTGAGAATCTGTATGAAACATCATCAATCAATCCGAGGGTTGTAAGCATTTTGTTTGTCATTTCAAGACAACCCTTGAATTCGCTTTCCAACTGTTCCGGAGTGCACATAAGATGACCTTCGGAAATTGTAAACTGTCTTACACGGATAAGACCGTGCATTTCGCCTGATGACTCGTTTCTGAAAAGTGTAGATGTTTCGTTGAGTCGCATAGGCAAATCACGGTATGAACGCGCTCTGTTAAGATACGCCTGATACTGGAACGGACAAGTCATTGGACGCATAGCAAAAACTTCGTCATCCTTTTCTTCATCACCCAATACAAACATACCGTCTTTGTAGTGATCCCAGTGACCTGAAACTTTGTACAAATCACTTTTTGCCATCAAAGGTG
>JAZSJF010000185.1:0-2027 GCA_045534195.1 Clostridia bacterium
GTTAGCTGTCCACATCTTCCTGAAAACACAAAACCGGCAAGTGAACTTGGCAATATCAAGATTGACCAAGTAGTAATCGGCAGTTGTACCAATGGTCGTATGGAGGACATGGAAGCCGCTTACAATGTCTTAAAAAACAAAAAGGTTGCCAACGGAGTTAGATGTATTATAATTCCTGCAACGATGGATATTTACCGCGAATGTGTCCAAAGGGGATATGTGACTGCATTTATCGATGCAGGTGCTGTTGTTTCCACCCCAACCTGTGGACCTTGTCTTGGAGGATATATGGGGATTTTGGCAGCGGGTGAAAAATGCATAGCAACAACAAACCGAAATTTTGTGGGCCGTATGGGTCATGTTGAAAGCGAAGTATATCTTGCTAGTCCTTTGACTGCAGCTACCAGTGCCCTTACCGGTTATATAACCAATCCGGAGGTAAAATGATATGGAAACAAAAGGAAAAGTTTTTAAATATTCTGACAATGTTGATACTGATGTAATTATTCCTGCAAGATACTTAAATACTGCAGATGCAAACGAGCTTTCAAAGCATTGTATGGAAGATATTGACACATCTTTTGTCCAAAAAGTATCTAAAGGCGATGTTATTGTTGCCGGTTGAAACTTTGGATGCGGTTCATCAAGAGAACATGCTCCGCTTGTAATAAAAACCTGCGGCACAGGCTGTGTTATCGCAAAGAGCTTTGCAAGAATATTCTATCGCAACGCAATTAATATCGGTCTTCCTATTCTAGAATGCGAGGAAGCAGCAAACGAAATTAATGCAAATGATGAAGTCAGCATAAACTTTGACACAGGCATTATTACTGACATAACAACAAATAAAACCTACAAGGCACAGCCATTCCCTGAATTTATTCAGAATATAATTAAAAAAGGCGGATTACTCGCCTCTTTGAAAGAAGAGTGATTGACATATGAACAAAAACATAGCAGTTATACGAGGTGACGGTATTGGTCCTGAAATTGTAAACGAAGCACTTTTGGTGCTTGACAAAATTGCAGAAATATACGGTCACACCTTTAACTATACTGATGTTGACATGGGCGGTTGTGCGATTGATAAATGGAAAGAGCCCCTTCCGGATGCAGAGCTTCAAAAGTGTCTTGCATCAGACAGTGTATTACTAGGTGCTGTCGGCGGTGATAAATGGAATGATGTTCCAAAAGAATTACGCCCTGAAAAAGGTCTTTTAAAACTCCGTTCAAAAATGGGCGTTTACAGCAACAACAGACCCGCAAAAATCTGGCCTCAACTTGCAGATGCATCACCACTAAAATCTTCTATTGTAGAAAAAGGAATTGATTTTATAATTGTTCGTGAGCTTATCGGCGGTATTTACTTCGGTGAACATAAGACCGATGGCGACAAGTCAACTGATGTGATGTGCTATACCGAAAGTGAAATTGAGCGTATTGCAAGAATTGGTTTTGAAACTGCAAGAAAGAGAAACAAAAAACTTTGCTCTGTTGAAAAGAGTAATGTTCTAGATACAAGCAGACTTTGGAAAAATGTGGTGCACCGCTTGGCAAAAGAATATCCTGATGTTGAGCTTACCGATATGCTTGTTGACAACTGCGCAATGCAGATTATAAAAAATCCCGCACAGTTTGATGTTATTGTAACGGAGAATATGTTCGGTGACATTTTATCAGATGAAGCTTCAATGATAACCGGCTCTATCGGAATGATTCCATCTTCAAGTCTTGGTGATTCCTCCTGTGGACTCTACGAACCAATTCATGGTAGTGCACCGGATATTGCAGGAAAGGATATAGCCAATCCTATCGGCACAATTTTGTCTGCTGCAATGATGCTAAAATATAGTTTTGATATGAATGAAGAATCTGATGTTATTGAAAAGGCAGTATATGATGTATTAGAAGAAGGATACAGATGTGCAGACATTATGCCTTCCGATGAATCCTTATGTAATAAAGGTGGTTTCAGAGAACTGGGTCAGCTCCATACTGACCATCTTTCAAATATATAGAAATCAAAA
>JAZSJF010000371.1:0-1777 GCA_045534195.1 Clostridia bacterium
CTCCTCCATAATGCATATGAACTGGCCATCAAATATGAAATCGTTGAAAAGAATCCATGTACTGCTGAGATACCGAAAGTGAGAAAAAAGGATCTCCAGGTTTACAGTAAAGAAGAAATCCAGTTGGCAAAGGAAAAGGCAAAGGGTTCCGCTATGCATCTCTTTGTGACACTGTTTTTCAGTACCGGTATGAGGAGAGGTGAAGCGGCTGGCCTGCACTGGTCACAGGTTGATTTTGACAAAAAGGTTATCATTATCAACAACAATCGTGTCCGGGGGTATGATGAAGTCGAAGAAACTTCCCCAAAGTCAGCAAGCGGTATAAGAAATCTGCCTATCAACAATGAATTCCTTGCAGTACTGGAACAAGCAAGAGACAAAGATGTATCTGAATTTGGTGCTGATTATCTTGTAAACGGTTATGTTCTCCACACTAAGGATGGAACCCCGTATCAACCGGACAGTCTGTCTCAAAAGTGGCAGAGATTTCTTGAAAGTAATAATCTTCGTTATATCAGGCTGCACGATATCCGCCATACGGTAGCCAGTCAGATGATCAGCAAGAACGTGAATCCAAAGGTTGTACAGGATATTCTCGGCCATGCAACCTCCAGTGTGACCATGGACACATATTCACATGCAATGCCCAATGATGTAAAAAACGCTGCCGATGTTATGGGAAATATTGTATTCGGGAATGATAAATCTTCTGATGCCCCTGCTGCCCCCAAGCGTTATCATGTCCGCCGGAAGATATAATTATGTAAAGTAATACCAAAGCCACTCTCCCATGGGTGGCTTTTTGTATTGCCTATGCTATTGTTGAACTGCAAAAAAGATGGCTACCCCAACTGGGATCATACTACCATCTTTTCCTTTCTCAGAAATACCGATCAAGGTTTACCTGATAGAAGTATTCCTCAATTTCTTCCGGTGTAATACCCTGCTCTATCATAGCATCCACATCCTCGGCGGTACAGCCATACAGCCCTGCCATGGACTTCAGTTCATCAACATAGGTGGGATATATTGATGAATATACCTCCTCCCAGTCCATCCAGCGGGTGTGAGGAAACAGTAAGTCTGTGGAAAACTCCCGGTACTCATGATGTCCATTGGGCTGAATTTCCAGAATCTCTCCCATGTCAACAAGACATTTTTCGTAATATCCAAGTGGGAACTGGATCTTCTGAACTGCCTGCTTTAAGATTGTCTCGGTGGATGCATACAGAAACAATCCCCATTCCGGGTAGTGGTACAGACACAGAGGATTGTTCCCAGGAACGACATACTCATGATTTTGCTTGTCCATTACCGTTATGGTAAACGATCCTTCTAACTTTTGTGCCATAGCAGTAAGACTATCGAATGAAAGTTCACCATATTTTTCAAGAAGCTGTACTGCCACATAACTGTCGGTCTTGATGGGTGTTGACGGTAGATGATGGATCTTCTGCAGAACATGATCGTTGTACAGAACACCGTTATGTGCCAGTGCAAATCTGTCCTGTCCAGCAAGATCTCGGAAGGGGTGATTATTTATGTTCTGTTTTTCACTTCCTTGGGTGGTCATTCTGGTGTGACCCATGACATAGTGAACTCCCGCAGGAAGATGAAATTTCATCTGATGTGCAGGTAAAGCCTTTTTGTAGATGTGAAGTTTATGATCAGCGTTATAGGCAATACCGGTAGCATCGGTTCCACGGGCTTCACTTTCCTTGGAGAGTACTGACAGAATATGGTTCATCTGGCTCACATTAAGGTTTTGCTTGTAATT
>JAZSJF010000167.1:0-2983 GCA_045534195.1 Clostridia bacterium
TTTATCGAAAAAGAAGAAGAAATTGCAAAAATAAACAATATCTTTGATGCACTCGGTCTTGGTTTATATTCGGTAATTGGTGTGCAAACTGCGATAAATGCCGGTTATATGTCAAATCCGTATCTCACGGTTTTTGTAGGCGGAATGACCGGTGTAGGCGGCGGTATGCTCAGAGATGCATTGATTAATGATATCCCGGTTATCCTTACAAAAAACATTTATATTCTTGCTTCACTTGCCGGAAGTATAGTGTATTATGTGATGATGAAATATAACATTGATATAAGTACATCAACGACCGTTGCAACGGCTGTAGTATTTATAATAAGAATGCTTGCAACAAAATACAAATGGAATATGCCTAAGGCATTTTAGAAAAGGAGAATACATATTATGGAAAAAATTAAAATGATTACACCATTGGTTGAGATGGATGGGGATGAAATGACCAGAGTACTCTGGAAAATGATAAAAGAACATCTTATTTTGCCTTTTGTTGATCTTAAGAGTGAATACTATGACCTCGGTCTTGAAAAGAGAAATGAAACAGATGACCAGATTACTGTTGATTCTGCCAATGCTACAAAAAAATATGGGGTTGCAGTTAAATGTGCTACAATAACACCAAATGCACAGAGAATGACAGAATACAATCTTAAACAGATGTGGAAGTCACCAAACGGTACAATTCGTGCGATTCTCGATGGTACAGTTTTCAGAACACCAATTATTGTAAAAGGTATCACACCATATATACCGACATGGACAAAGCCGATTACAATTGCCCGTCATGCATATGGTGATGTGTATAAAAATGTCGAACTCAATGTAGAAAAAGGTGCGAAGTGTTACCTTGTAAAAGAAAACGCTGACGGTGTATGCGAAAGAGAACTTATCTATGATTTTTCTGATTCTGACGGAATTATCCAGGGACTTCATAACAAAGATAACTCCATAAGAAGTTTTGCCCGCTGTTGCTTTAATTACGCCATTGACATGAAGCAGGATTTGTGGTTTGCTACAAAGGATACCATTTCAAAAAAATACGACCACCATTTCAAAGATGTCTTCAATGATGTGTTTGAAAATGAATACAAAGACAAGTTTGACCAATTGGGAATAGAATATTTTTATACACTTATTGATGATGCCGTTGCAAGAGTGGTTCGTTCAGAAGGCGGTTACATCTGGGCTTGTAAGAACTATGACGGTGATGTAATGAGTGATATGGTTGCCACCGCTTACGGTTCACTTGCTATGATGACAAGTGTACTGGTTTCACCTGAAGGATTCTATGAATACGAAGCGGCACACGGTACAGTTCAGCGTCATTATTATAAGTATCTCAAAGGAGAAGAAACATCTACAAACTCTGTTGCTACCATATTTGCATGGAGCGGTGCTTTCAGAAAAAGAGGTGAAATGGATAATCTTCCTGAACTTATCAAATATGCCGATATGCTTGAAAAGGCTACAATTGATACTATCGAATCAGGTGTTATGACCGGCGATCTTTATCTTCTTTCAACTCTTGAAAATAAGAAAAAGGTTAACAGTGAAGATTTTCTTAAAGCAGTTGCACAAAAACTCGATGAATATCTTAATGCATAAAACAAAAAAGGGGATAATACCCCTTTTTTTAATTTGCGGCAGTCAGTCTTACTGTTTTTGTCAGTATGTCTGAGTAAGAATAAGATACAAAGGATTCGCGGTTATTATTTTCAAACACCTTTACAACAAATATGCCCGGATATGCATTGGTAATTACACCCATTCTTGTTACAATCTGTCTTTTGCCTCTTTTCGAAACAATTTTTATACTTGTGCCGATTTGATTTTCTACAGTTTCCCTTATCAGATCCAATTGAGTTTTCTGTGACATATGCACACTCCTTTCAATAACTATTTTAACCAATTTTTGCATTTTGATTCAAAGTATATAATCTGTATTATTGTTTAAAATATTTTCAGGAGGTGATTTTGATGTCAAACAATTTCAATAATGAAAACAAGCAGAATAATAAGCAAAACTCTAATCAGAACAGAATTCAGAATAACAATTCATTTGATAACAAAAATGAAAACAAAAATGAAAACAAAAATAATAACGATAAACAGTATAAAAATGAAAAATAAAAAAATTTTCGGATAATGATAAAAAAGTCTTGACAATGTAAATACAAACTGGTATAATGCATAAATGTAGGTGAAAGGTACACTTTCATTTATGCATTTGCGGGAGTGGCTCAGTGGTAGAGCGTCACCTTGCCAAGGTGAACGTCGCGAGTTCGAATCTCGTCTTCCGCTCCAGATAAAGCACCCGTTTGATGGGTGCTTTTTTTATATATTTTTAGTATATTACAAAGGAATAAAGATATGAGAAAAATACTCAGTACTATGCGCAGAGCCATAGAGGATTATAATATGATAGAGGACGGAGACAAAATTGCAATCGGTGTATCCGGTGGAAAGGATTCTCTTGTTCTTCTCAAAGCATTCTGGCATCTTAAGATGTTTTATCCCAAAAAATTTGATATGGTTGCCATAACTCTTGACCTCGGTTATGTAGAAAATGATTATACACCTATAATGGAGTTATGCAAGGAACTTGAAATAGAATATAAGGTTATTGATACAAATATCAAAGAAGTTGTATTTGATATACGAAACGAAAAGAATCCCTGTGCTTTGTGTGCCAAACTCAGAGGAGGAGCGTTGCATAATGCGGCAATTGATGAGGGTTGCAACAAAGTGTGCCTCGGTCATCACTTCGATGATGTTATAGAAACATTTTTCTTAAGCCTTTTTTATGAAGGGCGTATCAATTGCTTTTCTCCTGTTAACTTCCTTGACAGAAAGAAAATAACCCTTATAAGACCTTTTATTTATACTACAGAAAAGGAAATCAGAGGTGCGTGCAAGAGAAACAATCTTCCTGTATGTAAGAATCCGTGTCCTGCAGACGGAAATACAAAAAGGCAGG
>JAZSJF010000286.1:0-2616 GCA_045534195.1 Clostridia bacterium
TTCTTCGTTCTGAAGTCTTTTTCCTATTCCCTTAATCATTACAGGGACTGTAAAATAGATTTTTACAGTCCCTTACTCTGAGTTTTATTGTTTTGAAAAAAGGTCTTTGCCTACTCCGCACAACGGACAAGCAAAGTCTTCCGGCAAGTCCTCAAACTTTGTTCCCGGTGCTATACCCATATCAGGAGCACCTTCTGCTTCATCATAAACCCAACCGCAAGCATCACATACATATTTTTCCAATTTTATTACCTCCGTTTTTTATTATTATTCCTTCTCCACTGAAGGATTATACACATTATTTCAAAAGTTCGTCACAAAGACTGTCAAGTGCAGACTTTGTATCATCATTCATTGCAGACATAATCTTAACCTCAGTTTCACAAAGGGTAAGATTTTTGCTTTTTGAAAGCATTTCTTTCATCACTTTGGTTGCCATAGGCGCCCAACTTCCGTTTTCGATAAACGCTACCTGTCTGTTCTGATAGTTTCTTTCTGTAAGATGATCAATAAATGTCCTCATAAATGGGAAAATATCCGTATTATAAGTGGTTGTTGCCAAAACAAGTTTTGAATATCTGAAAGCATCTTCCACCGCTTCTGCCATATCGCATCTTGCAAGGTCATTTACCACTACTTTTTTTGCACCGCTTTTTTCAAGTTTATCTTTAAGATATTCCACTGCTTTTTTTGTATTGCCGTACACAGATGTGTATGCAATCATTATTCCCTCTTCTTCCACCTTATATCCTGACCAGATATCATAAAGATTGATATAATATCCAAGGTCTTCTTTAAGAACAGGTCCGTGAAGAGGACAGATAATTTCTATATCCAGGTTTGCCGCTTTTTTGAGAAGGGATTGAACCTGCATTCCGTATTTACCTACAATGCCGATATAATATCTTCTCGCTTCGCAAGCCCAGTTTGCTTCAACATCCAAAGCACCGAATTTGCCGAATCCGTCTGCAGAAAAAAGCACCTTATCCTTTGAATCATAAGAAACCACAACTTCAGGCCAGTGTACCATAGGTGCAGTAACAAAAGTAAGGGTGTGTTCACCCAGTGAAAGAGTATCTCCCTCGCCTACTACCACCTGTCTGTCAGAGAAATCCGTGCCGAAAAACTGTTTCATCATCACAAAGGCTTTCTGTGATGCAACAATTTTGCACTCAGGATATATTTTTGCAAACTCAAATATATTTGCAGAGTGGTCAGGTTCCATATGATGCACAACAAGATAATCGGGAGTCTTATCTCCGATGGTTTCTTTGATGTTTAAAAGCCATTCATCCTTAAAATTCACATCAACGGTGTCCATTACGGCAATCTTTTCGTCACAAATCACATAGGAATTGTAACTCATACCGTTCGGAACATCATACTGTCCCTCGAAAAGGTCAATACTGTGGTCATTTACTCCTATATATTTTATATCCTCTGTAATAAACATTTATATTCATTCCTTTCTGTTTCATCCGGAAACAACAAGTTCCCTTTCGCAGGACTCTCCGTTATATTCATCCTTTGTCACAGGCAATACAAAATCAACTGCCGAATTTATAAGTTCAAATTCTGTCTTTCCCGCATCAATAATTTCTCCGTCTATACAAAGCCTCATATTACCGTCAAGAGGAGTGACTGTAAGTTTTTTGCACTTATGAGTTGCGATTACCTTCTGAATATTTTTGAGTTTTGTATGAGTACCTTTCATATAGAAAGGCAGTTTTGACAAAAAATTCAGTCTTGAAATATTGTATATTATATTCACATCTATAAGCCCGTCATTCAGACACGCTCCAGGGTTACTCTTTATACCGCCGCCGCAATAACAACCGTTGGCAACGGAAGTAAGAAGAAGCGGTCCTCTGTGCATCAGTTCATCGTCCAGTATGATTTCGAGATTTGCCCCTTTTTTCTTCAAAAGTACAGAAAAAATGGACAAAAAATATGCAAGTGAGCCTGATACAAAAGGCCTTGTTTTCATCTTTGAAGTAAGATCTGCCACATTGCAGTCAAAACCGATATTAAACATATTTGCACAGTATTTCTGTGTAATATTGCCACCGACTTCTGTAGTGTATTTTATCACATCGCATCTGACGGTTTTCCCCATAATCTGGCTTTCTGCATCAAGAAAAGGTATACCACCGGGGAAATTTCTGCAAAAATCATTTCCTGTCCCCATAGGCATAACTCCTATTTCCACACCTTCTTTGCCGTAAGCACCGTTCAGTATTTCAGAAAAAGTACCGTCACCGCCACAGGCAATAAATCGGGCACTGCCGTGAGTATCTGCATAGTTTCTCACAAAGTTCTCCCCATCACCTACTGCCTTTGTTATATATATATCCGTTTCTTTTTTCAGTTTTTCTGAAGCGGCTTCAATAGTTGATATAATACGGGATATTCTGTTGTTTTTACCTGCCTTCGGATTGATTATGAATACAGTCTTCATAGGTTTTTCTCCGATTAAATTTGATAAAGTCCATACATTGAAATTATATAACATTCATCAAATAATTTCAAGTGGGAATTTTATTCAACAGGGAATGTAAAAAAACTCCAGATCGCAAAAAGGCATAGAGTAAGCCAAAATCAAAGCCCTGAAATCAC
>JAZSJF010000343.1:0-2814 GCA_045534195.1 Clostridia bacterium
ACAGGTAAGCATCCTGCTGACCTTTGTCCAAACTGCAAAGACGGTAAATCAAGTTGTCATTCCTGTGGTGCATGCGGCAGCAAATCATCAGGAGTTGATGCAGACCTTGTTGCAGAAATCACAAAGAAAGTTATGGAGTCTTTGGGCAAATAATTTAGATTTGAGTGATAATTATGAATGAAAAAGAAATTGCTCAGATTGTCACAGCCACTATAAAACAGTTTGAACAGGAGAAAGAAGTCAGAATGACTCTTTCTCTTGCAAAAGAGATAATCCGCAAGGTTATCCTCAAAGCAGAAGAAATAGGCGTGAAGGCTGTAGTTGCCGTATCTGACGGGGGAGCCAATCCCGTTTGTGTTGAATGTATGGATGATTCATACATTGCAAGTTACGACATAGCAGTTAATAAAGCCTTTACGGTAGTAAGTCTTAAGATGCCTACAAAGGATTTGAAGACTCTTGCCGCACCCGGCGGATCACTTTATGGAATCCAGTTTACAAACGGAGGAAAAATTGTGATTTTTGGCGGCGGTGTTCCTTTGAAAGTCGGTGACAGAATCATTGGCGGACTGGGAGTAAGCGGCGGCACTGAAGAAGAGGATACATATCTTGCAGATTACGGACTTTCCCTCTTTGAGGAGGAAAAGTTATGGAAAAGATAACCACTTATGAAGATGCGTTGAAATTTTCAGACAAAATATCGGGTACCGCAGATTCACCTGTAAAGGTAACGGTATCTGAGGATATAAAAGATATTTTTATATATCATCTTATAGAAAAGGGCGGTTATCTTGCTTCAAAAAGAGAAGCAATCCGTCTGAAAGATGCTCTGAAAGTCACATCTTCCAAGAGAGCGGCGATGTTTTATATGAAAGCGGTTACTTACAAAGAGGCCGGCTTCATTATCGTCGACGGAGATGAAGATGATGAGTTTGATGCACCCTTCGGTATAGTGACGGTTGTGACAGATAAATGTAATAAATCAAATAAAATAAAAGACAGGAGAAAGACGATGGATATTAATCAGGATAAAATTAACGAAATTGTTAAACAGGTATTATCCCAGATGGGTTCATCATCTGCCCCTAAGACACAGGCTTCAGGAAATATTCCTTCCACAAGCCGTGCGGCAATGCTCACAAGTCTTGAGAATTATGAAATAAAAGAGTTTCCTATTCCCGAACTTGGAGATGATGACATTCTCGTAAAGGTTGAAGGATGCGGTATCTGTGGCACAGATGCTCACGAATTCAAACGTGATCCTTTTGGTCTTATTCCTTTGGTGCTCGGTCACGAAGGAACAGGTGAGATTGTAAAGATGGGTAAGAATGTAAAGAAGGACAGTGCAGGCAAGCCTCTTAATGTAGGGGATAAAGTTGTTACCTGTATGATCTTCAAGGATAACCCTGATATTACAATGTTTGACCTTAACAAACAGAATGTTGGCGGAGCAGATGTATACGGACTTCTTCCGGATGATGACATTCACTTGAACGGTTGGTTTGCTGATTACATAGTAGTAAGAGGCGGCTCTACAATTTTTAATGTATCAGATCTTGATCTCGATTCAAGAATACTCATTGAACCATGTGCAGTTCTTATACACGCAGTGGAAAGAGCAAAATCAACAGGAATACTCAAATTCAATTCAAGAGTAGTTGTTCAGGGCTTAGGTCCTATCGGTCTTATCTGTACAGCAGTTCTTCGTACAATGGGTATCGAGAATATTGTTGCAGTAGACGGAAATGCACAAAGACTTGAATTTGCAAAAAGAATGGGTGCTACAAAATCTGTAAACTTTACAGAGCACAAAGGTCAGGAAGCACTTGCAAAGGCAGTGGAAGACGCTTTTGGCGGATATCTCGCAGACTTTGCATTCCAGTGTACAGGAAATCCACATGCTCACTCAAATATATATAAGTTTGTTCGCAACGGCGGCGGACTTTGTGAACTTGGATTCTTTATCAATGGCGGTGACGCTACAATCAATCCGCACTTTGATATCTGTGCAAAGGAACTTACAATGGTTGGCTCCTGGGTATATACTCTCAGAGATTATGCAACCACATTTGATTTTCTGAAACGGGCAAAGGGTATAGGACTTCCTATGAGTGAACTTATCACCCACCGTTACAAACTTGATGAAATCAATGAAGCACACAGAACAAACCTTGAGATGAAGGGCTTGAAGATAGCAATCATCAACGAATAATGAGATTATGAATTTTATAATGTTCACAATAAATAATAAATAATTTTAAATCAGGAGGAAATAAAAATGGCACAGGAAGCATTAGGTATGATCGAAACAAGAGGTCTTACTGCAGCAGTTGAAGCAGCTGACGCTATGGTAAAAGCAGCAGAAGTTACATTGATTGGTACAGAAAAGATCGGTTCAGGCTTGGTAAGTGTTATGGTAAGAGGAGATGTAGGTGCAGTTAAGGCTGCAGTTGAAGCAGGTACTGCTACAGCATCACGTCTTGGCGAAATCATCGCTACACATGTAATCCCAAGACCACATGCAGATGTTGAAAAAATTCTGCCAAAGTTTTAATTTAAGAGGTGTAAATAATGGCAACACCAAAAAAAACAACAACTAAAAAAGTTACCAAACAGCCAGTAATGGCTGAGAAAGAAATTTCAGAAGTAAAAGAAATTAAATCTAAGGAGGACAAAAAAATGTCATTGGAAGCATTAGGTATGATCGAAACAAGAGGTCTTGTTGCAGCAATCGAAGCAGCAGACGCTATGCTCAAAGCAGCAAATGTTGAATTGGTAGGAACAGAAAAAATCGGTTCAGGTTTGGTAAGTGTT
>JAZSJF010000122.1:0-2045 GCA_045534195.1 Clostridia bacterium
GGTCATTCATTGACTTGTAAGCCGTATGAGGACAGAAATCTATCTGACCTTTTAAGTGAAGCAGTACAGAATATTCACGCAGAGATAACAGAGTTTGATATTTCGGAAATCGGTGAAGTTGAAGATAATTCAGTTCCCGCAGACCCGAATGTTAAGAACTTTAGTTTTACTGTTGTTGAAGATAAGATATATTATCGTCAGAACAGCAGAATGAACCCTGTTGATGTTTCTGCAACTGCCGAAAACAGAATTAAGGGAATGATTAAAATCCGTGATTGTGTTCGTGAGCTTATACGACTTCAAACGGACGATTATCCCGATTCTGCTATTCTTTCTGCACAGGAAAGATTAAACACCTTATATGACGATTTTACAAAGAAATACGGACTTCTTAATGCAAGAGCAAACCGATTGGCTTTCTCTGATGACAGCTCATATTGTCTTTTATGTTCTCTTGAAATCGTTGGTGAAAACGGTGAACTCAAGCGTAAGGCTGATATGTTCACCAAGAGAACTATTAAACCTCATGTAAAGGTAACGTCTGTTTCAACTGCAAGTGAAGCACTTGCTGTATCAATCGGTGAAAAAGCAAGGGTTGATATGGACTTTATGTGCGAACTTACAGGAAAGACAGAAAAGGAACTCTTTGAAGAACTCAAGGGTGTAATTTTCCTTAACCCGGAATACACAAACGAATATAGTAACGATGAAAGGTATCTTCCTGCAGATGAGTATCTGTCAGGTAATGTCAGAAAGAAACTTGAGCTTGCAAGACGAACTGCAGAGCTTTATCCCGATGATTATAACATCAATGTGGAAATGCTGGAAAAGGTTCAGCCTAAAGATTTGACAGCAAGTGAAATTTCTGTTCGTTTGGGTGCAACTTGGCTCCCACCTGAGGATGTAGAAAGATTTGTGTATGAAATTTTGCAGACACCTCGTTATGCTCAATGGAATATTAAGGTTAAATATACCGAGCTTACGGGTGAATGGACTATTGCAAATAAATCTTATGACCGTACCAATGTTGTTGCAAACAACACTTACGGTACAAACAGAATTAACGGTTACAAGATTATAGAAGATACTCTCAATCTTAAAGACGTGCGTATCTTTGACTATGTGGAAGATGAACACGGCAATAAAAAGCCTGTTCTTAATAAGAAAGAAACTGCTATTGCTCAGGGTAAGCAGGAAATGATAAAACAAGCATTACAGGATTGGATTTGGAAAGAACCGAACCGAAGAGAAAGACTTGTGAGAATATATAACGATTTATTCAATTCTATGCGAGCTCGTGAATATGACGGTAGTCATATCACATTTTCGGGTATGAACCCTGAAATATCTTTACGACCACATCAGATAAATGCAGTTGCCCGTATTATGTACGGTGGTAATTCCTTACTTGCTCATGTTGTTGGTGCAGGCAAGACCTTTGAAATTGTAGCTGCAGCACAGGAAAGCAAAAGGCTGGGACTGTGCAATAAATCCCTTATTGTAGTTCCCAATCACCTTACGGAGCAGTGGGCATCTGAATATTTACAGTTGTATCCATCTGCAAATATTCTTGTTGCGACAAAGAAAGACTTTGAAACAAAGAACCGTAAAAAGTTCTGTGCTCGTATTGCTACGGGTGACTATGATGCAATTATCATAGGTCACTCACAGTTTGAGAAAATCCCTATTAGTATTGATAGACAAAGAGAAATGCTTCAGCGACAGATTGATGAAATCACTCTCGGTGTAGCACAAATCAAGTATGACAGAGGTGAAAAAATCACCGTTAAACAGCTTGAAAAAACAAAGAAATCATTGCAGACAAAGCTTGATAAGCTCAATGACCAAAGTAGAAAAGATGATGTTGTTACTTTTGAGGAACTTGGTGTTGACCGATTATTCGTTGATGAGGCACACAACTTCAAAAACCTTTTCTTATATACAAAAATGAGGAATGTCGGCGGTATAGCTCAAACCGAGGCACAGAAGTCATCTGACCTTTATATGAAGTGCAGATACCTTGATGAAGTGACCGGAAACAAAGG
>JAZSJF010000228.1:0-2794 GCA_045534195.1 Clostridia bacterium
CACAGAACGACATGGCTACGACCCGACTTCAAAAAACAATGGCGAAATGGTTCAGGTGAAGGTCTGCGATCCTCTCGGAAGAGAGATTACTGCAGAGTACGGAGTCATTCGTAATACAAAAACCGCAGTTATGGAAATGGCATCTGCATCAGGTATAACTCTTTTGACTGATAACGAAAGAAATCCGTTAAATACAACAACCTTCGGGTTTGGTCAGATGATAAAAGATGCTGTGGATAAGGGGATAAGAAGATTTGTCATAGGTATTGGCGGAAGTGCCACCAATGACGGCGGCACAGGTATGCTTCAGGCACTGGGATTTGAATTTCTTGACAAAGACGGACACGAAATTCAAAAAGGTGCAAAGGGGCTGAAAGACCTTGTATTAATAAAGACCGACAAGGCATTGAAAGAACTTTCGGAGTGTGAGTTTGTTGTTGCATGTGATGTGCGCAATCCTTTATGCGGAGATATGGGATGCAGCAGAATTTTTGGGCCTCAGAAAGGTGCAGACGATGAAATGATAAAAGATATGGATTTATGGTTATCATCGTATGCAGAACTTACAAAGACGGTTTTTCCTTTATCAGACAGTGATTATCCCGGTACAGGAGCCGCAGGGGGAATGGGATTTGCTCTTATGTCCTATCTCGGAGCGCAACTTAAGTCCGGGATAAGAATTGTTATGGAGGAAACCGGACTCGAAGAAGAAATAAAAGATGCAGATCTTGTGATAACAGGAGAAGGCAGACTTGACGGGCAGTCGCATATGGGAAAAGTACCTGCAGGTGTGGCAGAAATTGCAAAAAAATATAACAAACCTGTTATTGCATTTTCCGGTTCGGTGACTGATGATGCAGATAAACTTAATGAGTATGGTATTGATGCTTTTTTTCCGATTGTGAGAACTCCGTGCTCACTTGATGAAGCAATGGATAAAGACAATGCATCCAAAAATCTTTCTGATACTGTATATCAGGTGATGAGATTGATAAATACAAAGATATTATAGGGTGAATGAAATGAAGTATCTTACTTTTATTATTTTGATTTTTTCTTTTCTCGGTGCTCTTGACAGAGTATCAGGAAACAGATTCGGACTTGGTAAAGAATTCGAAAAAGCGTTTATGCTTCTTGGGGCAATGG
Source organism: Clostridia bacterium (assembly GCA_045534195.1). Taxonomy (GTDB): domain Bacteria; phylum Bacillota; class Clostridia; order UMGS1810; family UMGS1810; genus SIG435. Next base: position 1,147 of record JAZSJF010000228.1, read on the forward strand.
CTTTGTCTATGATTGGTATGATAGTTATTTCTCCGTTGATAGCAGAGGTAATGAAGCCATTGTCACTGTTTTTTGAAGAAACATTACATATTGATCCGTCTGTTATTCCCGCTTCGCTTTTTGCAAATGATATGGGCGGTGCTCCGTTGGCAAAAGATATGGCTGTAAACGATAAAATAGGTATGTACAACGCTCTTGTCGTATCATCTATGATGGGATGTACGATATCATTTACAATACCATTTTCTCTTGGTGTGGTAAAGAAAGAACAACACAAGGAACTTCTTCTCGGTCTTTTGTGCGGTATAGTAACAATACCTGCGGGATGTATAGTATCGGGAATAATCCTTGGATTTGGTTTTTTTGAAGTTTTGTTTAATCTGTTGCCTTTGATAGTGTTTTCTTTGATTTTGGCGATTGGTATTATCCGTGTGCCTGATATGTGCATAAAAATATTTAAGGTGTTTGGCACTATAATCACGGGCATAATTACCGCAGGACTTTTTGTAGGAATAGTAAGATTTCTTACAGGTTATGAAGTAATAAAGGGACTTAACACACTGGAAGAGGGGGCATCTGTTTGCTTTAATGCGGCAGTTGTACTTTCCGGTTCATTTCCTTTTATGCTTGTTTTGTCAAAAATCCTTACCAAGCCTCTGAAAGCAATAGGAAAAAAATCAGATATGAATGAATTTTCCGTAGTGGGAATCATATCAAGTCTTGCATCAAATGCAACTGCATTCGGTATGATGGACAAAATGGATAAAAAAGGTGTAGTAATCAATTCTGCATTTGCGATTTCAGGTGCATTTGTTGTAGGAAGTCATCTTGCTTTTACCATTGCTTTTGATCCTTTTTATGTGCCGTCGGTCATTGTGGGAAAACTTATTTCGGGAATATGTGCAATAGTGGTTGCAGATGTTGTGTACAAAAGAACAGAAAGGTAAGTATATAGAGTGAATTTAAGGATAGCACTTTTTCTAAGGTTTTTGCAACTAAGTTTGATTGACTATACTTGTGTGTGGTGATAAAATATATTATAGATAATAATAGCTTATATGTATGTTGGTTCGCTGTATGATAGATGGTGCATACAGGAGACCGTATGTGCCAAATGCACGAACTCTCCGATTTAATTATTAATACATCATAATCAATATTTAACAAGTGAGGAAAAGCAAATGAAGGATATTTCAAAAGCAGTAGAAAAATACAAAAAACTTATTCTCGATTCCGAGCGCTACATATGGAATAATCCGGAAACGGGATATAAGGAAATAAAGACTTCCGCTTATATGGAAAATGTATTCAGACAACTTGGATATGACCTTGTTGTGCCCGGGGACATACCCGGATTTTATACAGTTATAGATACAGGACGTCCGGGGCCTGAAGTTCTTATTCTGGGTGAACTGGATTCGCTTATTTGTCCTACACATCCCGAATGTGACAAAGAAACAGGTGCAGTACACGCCTGCGGACACAATGCGCAGTGTGCCGCACTTATAGGCATTGCGGCGGCACTTAAGGAACCGGGGATTCTTGATAAGTTTTGCGGCAGAATCAGACTTTGTGCAGTGCCTGCAGAGGAACTTATTGAGATTGAATACAGAAAAAAACTCATCAATGAGAAGTCGGAGGCCAAGCG